>DATDVD010000001.1:0-6131 GCA_035290065.1 Coxiellaceae bacterium
TACGAGAAATTCTTAAAAAGAAATTCGATGTAAGCTTGCTTTGCAAAGCCATTGATCAATTCACATCGATTCAGTTAGCTGTTGCGGATCATATGAATACTTTTCTTGATATTGGTGTTCCCGATTGGCGATTAGATAAATTACCGAGTTTATACAAGCAACTATTCTCGAAAAAAGACATATTGATAGCAGATGGGCTATCAGAAACAGAAATTAGCAAGTTAGAGACTCTCCTTCCAAAAATTTCAAACCTATGTAAAAAATTATCTAACTATTCTATAAAACAAACCATTGTCCAGTGTGATTTTCATGACAACAACATACTCATCGATAATGTATCGAAAAATATTACAATCATTGATTTAGGTGAAATAGTAATTTCACATCCTTTTTTTTCATTCGTGGGATTCTTGCGACAAATAAAAAAACATCATGCACTAACAGCTGAAGATAATAGGTATCTTCAGATCATGGATACTTGTCTTAAAAATTATATGAATTTCAAAACCATAGAACATTTATCAGAGGCGTTTGCAACGGCACAGATATTATGGTTTGTTTATGAGATATTAGCCCAACATAGGTTAATGCTTGCCTGTGGTGAAACGAGACTTATATCATTTCAACATGGGAAACTCAGTAGTCAATTGAAAGAATTTATGACGGCATTTATTGCGTCTGAGAAGGAATCAAGCCTCTAGTTACTGATATTTGTTTACAATATCAGTAACTAGAGGCTTGATTCCTTCTGATAAACTATTTTCTATTAATGTAAGCTTTAACAGAAGGATTGCCCTTCTCTCTATTTTCGGGTAGCTTATTGAGCGACAAAAATCCCCACAGTGGGAAAATAAGAAGCAGTAAGCTATTGATTAATAAGCACGGGCCCATAGCTCAGTTGGTTAGAGCAGAGGACTCATAATCCTTTGGTCCTAGGTTCAAGTCCTAGTGGGCCCACCAAATTCTTAAATTAAACCCATTAGTTAAATAATTAAAATTCTTCGAGGTTAGAATCAGCTAAATCGGATGTCGACATCCAGATCATCAGGGTTCAGCTAAAAACAAACCCCTTATTGCAACCATTCACACCCAAAAGCCTACTCTAACCACAAGAATTTATTGCTCACAGAACAGAAAAAAAGATATACGAGTAGTAGTGCCTGGTACCGAGTCCCTTACGCTTTTACATTTTCTATTTCAACCCGAGCTACTTGCCGTCCTCTATTTCAGCCCAAATAGTGATAAAATATCATCAACAATCATAGAATTTTTTGACTGAATCGGATAATAACTCACTTATAGATGAATCTACCCGCCTTCTAATTCTTGTAAAAGCATCATCAGCAATTCCCGAAAATTTCAATTCAAAATTCTTTTTAAGAACATAAAGTTTACATTCCATCATGACCACTGATCTTAAATACCTTCTCTAAAACTTCTAATATTTTAGTAGCACAATAAGTTCGATCACGTTTACTTTCATTAACTTTCGATAAGACATCCAAATTTTCTAGTTTTTGTATGGCACGCTGCGCTGTAGTAAAAGCTACATCGAATTTTTCGGCTATATTTTTCGTAGTTAAGTAAGGATTCTCAGCCAAAGACTTAATAATTTTAGCAGGGAGATCTGAAGAGATTGTTTCGACCGATTTCAACCAATCATCTATTAATCCATTAATTTTTGTTATGCGAACCAACACATCTTCTGCTTGCACAGCAATGCCATTTAAAAAATAAATTAACCAATCCTGCCAATCACCTTTGGCACTCACATTATAAAGATAACGATAATAGTCATCACGAGTGGCTTCAAAAAAGGCGCTGAGATACAACAAAGGCGAAGGAAGTAATTGTCGCTCGATTAATAATAAGGTTATTAATAAGCGTCCTACTCGACCATTGCCATCTAAGAAAGGGTGAATAGCCTCAAATTGATAATGGCATAAAGCAATATGAACTAACGCTGGCAATTTACGATCATGCAGAAAAGTTTCGAGCTCACCGAGGCAATTCATTAATTCTTCTGCAGTAGGAGGCACATACTTGGCTGTAGAAATCGTACACCCAGGTATCCCGATCCAATTTTGACTGCGACGAAATTCACCGGGGGTGGCGTGAGAACCCCTTACTCCTTGCATAAGTATTTCATGCATTTCTTTGATCAGCCGCAACGAGAGAGGCAAAACATTTAAACGCTTGAGGCCATAATCAAGCGCTTCAATATAATTCCGTACTTCTTTGAGATCGGCTGGGTGTCTTTCTACCACAGCGCCAGCTTCGTCTGCTAGCACCTCACCCAAGGTAGCCTGGGTTCCTTCTATCTGACTTGATAGCACCGCTTCTTTTGTTATAAATGACCTGGTTAGCAAATGGGGATTAGGCAGTCGAGCGCCTTCACCAGCCAATTTGCCAATTAACTGGTCAGCTCGTGACAAAGCATTAATAAGGACCGTATTCCACTCTATTAGCGGGGGCAGTGGGTTTGGCAAAAATGCCTCATAGCCTGTGCTTGTTTTAACGACTTTGCCTACTGGGGAATTTTTAATATCCATTTCTCATCACCTCATGTGAAAATAGAGTATAGCCGCTATTATCGTTTTTTACAATTATCGAAAATAGCAATACCTACTATTTTCAAATTAATGAATGATTAAACATATTGAACATGCTTAAAACAGGGGAACCCAAGGACGGGGGAATGAAAAAACTAACTATTTGAAAAATAGGATTTTTTATAGAAATCAGAACTTATTAAAAGATAATAAAAATCGGCCCCCCTCACAAACGTCAAATGGAAGAATCCCCAAACAGCAACCGTTGCGGTAAATTAGAAAACCGCGTCACGTTTCAATGGGGCGCTAATCTGTTGTCAAAATATTATTTTCTTAACCAAGAAATGTCAATAAAATAAGAGGGGTAGAAAAATTTATTATTTAACGTATAATTATTTTGAATTTTATTTTTAAGGAGATCGTATGAAAAAAGGAATTTTTGCCGGAATAATTTTTCTATCTTTTTCTTTTCTTTCCCCTGCATGAGCCACTTTACAACCTTCAAACATATCAGCTGCACAAACAGTGATTGAAAATTGGTTTGCTGCAATGAAAACCAATCAAGTTGATCAAGCAGCGAGTTTCTTAGCACCTCAATTTGTTTCGCTTCATACCGATGGAATCGTTCGAAATAAAACAGGTGAAGTAGCACTTATTCGAAATCTTCATATGAAAAATTATCACCTCACAAATTTTAAGTTTTCCACCAGCGGCGATATTATTATTGTCACGTATCAAGATAAAGGATCCGAACAAATTGATAACCAATCCATTGATTCTAAACCTGCCGGTAGAATGGCAGTTCTACAAAAACAAGGCAATCAATGGTTAATTGTGGCTTATGCCAATTTAGATCAAATTAAATAGCCCCTTTCTTGGCTTGTTTAAAAAACCGATTATGGTATATAGTATCGGCTTATGGAAAAAGCCCATTGCTAAGGAAAGAAGTCTGCCATGGCCTTCAAAAAAGCTGCTCTTGGGATTAGCGCCTTGTTGGCGACCATTTTTACGACTCAAGTCTTTGCAAATCCTAATGACTATGTATTGCCGCCCGGCGGTTGGCCTGAGGAAGGGGATTCCGCTTTACCGGCACCTGCGCCTACACAACCGAATTTTTCCACCCAACCCTCAAGTGCTTCGGTTCAATCCTCCTCAGCTCTATTTTCAGACGTATTAAGCCCTCTTTACTTTCAATTCGGCGGCGGTCTTACTCGACAACATACTAAGAATTGGAAAAGTGTATTTCATTTTCCTGTGACTTCAACAGTGACTAACCGCAGCGTAGCCCCGGATGATACGTCAGAACATGGTTATATCGCTTCCCTCGGCGTTGGCTATGCTCTACCCCAGATCCCACTGCGTTTGGATTTGACGTATATATATTTGGGACGGCTCACGTATAATTGGATGGATTCGTTAGAAACGGATAACGATACTCAACCGGCCTATGCAAAAATGGATTCTCATGTGGCAATGTTCAATGCTTCATGGGACTTTATTAATCGTTCTGCCTGGATACCCTTTGTCACCGGTGGCGTAGGCGTAGCCCGTATAGCCAATCAATTTACGTGGTCAGATCCGAATGCCTTTAATTACGGCCAAAATCATGTTGTATCGGACTGGCATACTAAATATAACTTAGCCTGGCAAATCGGTGCGGGTGTTTATTATCAATTAAATGCACACTGGTGGGTCGGTGCTTTAGCAAATTATATGAATTTAGGCGCGACTAAAATTTATTTCCGTAATGAAAATACGGATGCGCTGTCATTCGATGCGGTTAAATTATCCAATGTATCGTTATTAGCCTCTCTCGTTTGGCGTCCTATGGCTAATCCAGGGCCCAAACGTTATACGCCTATTGCACCGCTTCATAATGTTTCCACTTCTCTTTTTAACCGTTTTTATGTGGGCATTGGTGGCGGTCCTGCTTGGCAGCATGCGAGCGATTGGAAAAGTATAAACGGAATGCCTTCTATTCAGGCACCGAAAGATTCCACTTTAGCGAATATCCAAGCCGTCGCTAAAGCCGGTTATGCCATGGCCCAATGGCCCATTCGATGGGAAATGTCTTATGGACGCTTAACGCAAGTCGATTATGATTGGCCTTATTTGTACCAAGATCCTCAAGCTACTACGGGTTTCACTGCTAATCAACGATTTGGGCATGCGAAAGTAGATAGCCATGTAGGCCTTGTGAATGTAGCCTATGATCTGGTCAATTCCACCCATTGGGTACCGTTTGTATCTTTAGGCGCAGGGGTAGCTCACATTGCTTCGCAATTCTCGTGGATAAATTCCAATGCGGCCCTCACAGAAAGCGACCCTAATTTTCTTTGGAATCATGGAGGATGGCATTCTCAAAATAATTTTGCGTGGCAAGCCGCGCTGGGTACTCATTATTTAATGAGCACTCATTGGATGGTAGGAGTAGAAGCTAATTATATTAACTTGGGCAAAACCACCTTCTATCGCTTAAATCCTGAAACCAATCAAGATGAAAAACACCACACCGCGCATTTATCCAATATGGGGGCTATGGTGGATTTTGCTTATCGGTTTTAACCCATCGCTTTAAAACTATTTAAAGCGGGGCAAGCATTATCGTTGTTTGAACCTATTTCTTCTGTATTTCCCCTTGAATAAAATAAGAAATTCTTAATTGCCCTATCGATTGGCCTCTTAAAAATTCCATTAAGATTTCCTTAAGAATTGTCCCCTACAATCAAACTAAGTTTTTTCTCTACAACAAATAAGGAAACCTCCATGCATCCCTCTCCTGAAGAAGTATCTAAACATATTGATTTGCCCGGCGATAAAGAAGAGATGCCTCCCGAATCCGCTGGTATAAAACCTGAAGAGAAAGCACCCCCTGTAGCAGAAGCGGGCGTGGGAGCAGACGCCCTAATAGCACTAAGAGAAACAAAACCTGCGGATGAGAGTAGAAACAAAAGCGAAGACGAAAAAGATAGCCGCGATGAAGACTACAAAGAAGAAGATGAAACAAAACCTGCGGATGAGAGTAGAAACAAGAGCGAAGACGAAGAAGATAGCCGCGATGAAGACTACAAAGAAGAAGATGAAAGAAAATCCTTAGCTCAAAGAAGGCCAGGGAAAGCAAAATTAATGAAAATAAGAGAATTAACACAAATAAGAGATGGCGTAGAAAGAGAAGTTGCTAACCTTGTTGCACAAGGCACCGCCGATGCCGAAACACTAAGAGCGAAGGGTAAAGCATTAGGAAGAATGCTAAAGGGATATAGAGACATCAAAGTATCTAGCAAAAGATTCCCACGCTCTTTTATGGTGGGGTATGCAGAAGGACGAGGGACTCCATCCATCAATTTCTATTTCTCTTCCTTACTACCACCAGCTTCACGACTCCCTATTTCCTTTGCTGGTAAAAGAGGGGCAGGAGCGGCTCTGACAGCCCCTACCATTGGAGCTGCTGCAGCCCCCACAATAGCAGTCGGTGCAAGAGTAGAAGCTGGAGCTAGCGCAGGAAATGAATCCGCTCATGAAATGGATGCCCCCGCAGTTTTCATAACAGGAGCGGGGGCAGGTGCTGGAGTAGTTTCT
>DATDVD010000002.1:0-10947 GCA_035290065.1 Coxiellaceae bacterium
TAGTTATTTTATTTAATGTATTTGCGATATACGGGGGTTATTTAGTGGGAGTAGATTGGTTAGGTGTAGATCAAGGTTCCTTCTGGTCCAATATGCAAGCCACCGTGAGCTTTAGAACCGATGTGCTCAATGGCGTTATTAAAAGCGTCGTTTTTGGTTTTGTCATCACATGGGTGGCAGTTTATGAAGGTTTTTATGCGGAACCCAACTCTGCCGGTGTAAGTCATGCAACCACGAAAACCGTGGTTTATTCTTCTTTATTAATTTTAGCCTTGGATTTTGTACTGACAGCCGTCATGATGGGAGGATGGTAATTCATGCGTATGCGTAATGTAGAAATTTTAGTGGGTTTATTTATTATTGCAGGATTGGCAGGTTTAATATTGCTGGCTTTTGAAGTCAGTGGATTTACCAATATTGATGATAGAAATTCGTATGTGTTAATGGCTGAATTTGATAATGTCGGCAGCTTAAAAGTGCGGGCACCCGTTGCTGTAGGAGGTGTCACAATTGGGCGTATCAGTGATATTGCGCTCGATGATGAAACCTTTAAGGCCCGTGTTACCATGTTGATTAATAGAAAAGACAATACTTTACCTACGGATACATCCGCTAGTATTTTGACGCAGGGATTATTAGGATCTAATTATGTCAGCTTAATTCCAGGTTTTTCGTCCGATGTGTTAAGACCGGGCGATAAAATTGAAACCACCCGCTCGGCGCTAATCTTAGAAGATCTCATTGGCCAATTGATGTTTAAATTAACGGGCGATGAGAGTGATAAGGACTCGGATACGGCCACCTCTAAACCCGCGGTCAATGATAGCAATGACATTCAACCGACTGTAAAAACCAATAAGGAGAGCTCATGAAACAGTTACGTTTATTTTTTGTATGGTTAATGGTAGGAATGGTTTCAGTCGCCTGGGCGGATCTTCAATCGCCCGAAGTATTTTTACGAACGATTTCCAACCAAGTATTAGCCGGCTTGGAGGCGCGTCAAGGACGCTTAACCGATTCTTACATTCATGGTTTAGTAGAAAAAACAGTCGTTCCCAATGTGGATATGCCGCGAATGGGTGGTTCAGTACTGGGTAGAACATACTGGAACCAAGCCACAGCCAGTCAGAAGCAAGAGTTTATCGAGCAATTTAAACAATTAGTCATTGGCACTTATTCTGATGCCATGGCTTCTTACGATGATGATCGCATTGAGTTCTATCCCATTCGAGGAGGGTATACGGGTAAAAGCGTAGTACAAGTTCAAAGCGTGCTCATTCGAAAAAATGGCCAACGCGTTAGCATTAATTACGACGTAGAGCGATCGGGAGATGGCTGGAAAATTTATGATTTTACCATTGAAAATATCAGCATGATTCAAAGCTACCGCTCTCAATTTGCCGGAACATTAAGCCAAGGAGGATTACCTGCTTTACTGAATCGATTAAAAACGCATAACAGTCAGTAGGTAGCCTTAATGAAATCAGCCAGCGTTTCTGTTTTCGATCAGCATATTGCCGTAGCAGGCAATATTTGCTTTGATACCGTATTGGCCTTACGCCAAGAGGGGGACGCCATTATTGATACGGAAGAAAATAAGCTGGTATTTAATTTTAAGGGTGTTCATTCGGTGGATAGTTCTGCATTAACCCTCTTGGCGGTATGGACTCGGCGTGCTAAGATGCGCGGCAAATTGATACAGTTTACCCATCTGCCATCGTCTTTGATGGCTATGATAAAGGCTTTTAATTTAACATCGATATTGCCTTTATCTGCAAACGGCGATTTTGATCAGACAGAGAGTTAAGTGAATGGATAGTTTATTGATTCAAGGTGGAGTTCCCCTTAAGGGGACTATTTGTATTTCGGGCGCTAAAAATGCGGTCTTGCCCATTTTTGCTGCTACGTTATTGACGGATGAAATAGTCAAACTCACCAATATCCCTCATTTGAATGATGTGACCACCATGATGGATCTATTGGCGAGGATGGGCACTCAATTTACAGTGCATGAACAAATGTCTGTGGAAATCGATAGCCGCCATCTCTACAATTTTTGTGCGCCTTATGAACTGGTCAAAACCATGCGGGCTTCCATTTTAGTATTAGGCCCTCTTTTAGGCCGCTATGGGCAAGCTAAAGTCTCCTTACCAGGAGGGTGTGCGATCGGCTCTCGGCCGGTGGACATGCATTTATCTGCTTTGGAAGCCTTGGGTGCTACGATTCACTTAGAGCATGGCTTTATTGAAGCCAAAGTCGACGGACGCCTTAAAGGAGCTGACATTCATTTTGAGCGAATTACCGTCACCGGCACTGAGAATATTCTGATGGCAGCTGTATTGGCTGAAGGTCGAACGGTCATTCACAACGCGGCCTTAGAGCCCGAAGTAGTCGATCTTGCCGCTTTTTTAAATCAGTTAGGCGCAAAAATTGAAGGGGCAGGCACTCATACTATCACTATTGATGGGGTGGAGAGCTTAAACGGTGGAGGGTATGCCGTTTTACCCGATCGAATTGAAGCAGGCACGTATTTAATAGCAGCCGCTATGACACGGGGCCATATAAAAATTAAACACATCTTGCCAAGCTTGTTAATCGCTGTTTTAGAAAAGCTAAGAGAAGCAGGAGCGGATATTACAGTAGGAGAAAATTGGATCGAGCTTAATATGCACGGCCGTCGTCCTCAAGCGGTAGATATCGTCACCGGCCCTTACCCCGCTTTCCCCACGGATATGCAAGCTCAAATGATTGCTTTAAATAGCGTGGCTGAGGGAGAGGCGACCGTGACGGAAAATGTATTTGAAAATCGCTTTATGCATGTTCAGGAATTGGTTCGTATGGGAGCCCATATTGAGCTGGTGGGTAACCAGGCTCATTGTCTCGGTGTGGAAAAATTAACCGGTGCTCCTGTGATGGCTACGGATTTAAGAGCTTCTGCCAGTTTGGTTTTGGCAGGCTTAGTCGCAGAAGGCCAAACACGCGTCGAGCGCATTTATCACGTAGACCGAGGCTATGAATGTATTGAAGAAAAACTCGCCCAATTGGGGGCCAAAATTCAGCGTTCTCCGGGCTATATTGCCTACGATCCTTTAGTGATCTCTGCAGCGGAAGGTTAAGTCTCTTTAAACCTTCTCTCCCCATTTTTCTTTTAGAAATCAAACTATTGAGCTTTCTTTACTGCTGTAGGATAATTTCCATTCTGCAGGTGAGAAAATCTAAATTAAAATTCATCAATAATATGTTGATTTTAAACAAAAATATGACCTGATGAAACCCTCCTTTTTTCTAAATATGGGATAATAGGCCTGTGGAAATACCCAGATAAGGAGGACGAGGGAAGCCGAAAAGAACTTCCTTCGGAAACGTATATGGCGATTTCATTAGTGATTAGTCAACAAGCGAAAGAGACGTGGTACCAAGCCATTCGGGCTTTACGTCGTAACCAATTACGTAAGTTTTTCTCCTATGTTTTAATTTTGCGGCTTTATTTTTTCCGCGATATGGCGGTTATGATGCTATCCGAATTGGACGCGGCAGAACGGGCAGGACGTCCCCCTAGCACCCTAGATAATATGGAAGCAGGGGCTGCGGTACAGCCTTATTTTAGAGCCATCCATGAGTATTGGTGTCAGCGCAAAGACTTGATGCAACCGGCTTTAGATGCGGATACAGGCACTATTATATCTAAGCCTGATTTGGATAAGTTAATCAGTCGAAAGATAGGTGCGAGTGCGTATCGCAAAGTGGACGACATTGGTAGAACCTTACTATTAAAATATTCCGAATTTGATGAAAATCAGGGTCGACAAGACCGAGTAATGACTTTTGATGAATTATGCCGAGGGGTAAAAGTCTACATTTTGCAAACGTTTATGTTAGCAATGTTGCCAATAGCGTCCCTGGACTTGGCAACCCGTATTGAATCAACTCCGTTTCAGTTTAGGGATGAGGAACAAGCTCATATGCGTGAAGCCCTTGAGCGCCTTGAATTGCTTCCTGTTAAAGCCGTGACATTGGATGTTGTTCAAGAGCTAACTCGCATGATTGCGCGTTTGGAAGCAGAATTGCGCCACGATAACCCATGGCGACGTAAACTAACTCACGCGAAATGCCGAGTACTTCGATCGGGTGCTGCCTTGTTTAGAGAAAGTATTCCGGATGAATGGAATAAGGTTAATTCAAAGAGAGAGGCTTTGCGTGTATTGGATGAAATGATTCATGATAGAGCAATTCGTCGACACCGTAACTGGTGGAGTCATGTGTTATTCCTTTTTGGATTATTTCCTCGCGCCACGCAAACACAAGCTCAATTATTGGCTTTGCGTGATAAAGTGCGCGAAGGGAATGACCACGTGGTACGGCGCC
The DNA here is from genome assembly GCA_035290065.1 of Coxiellaceae bacterium. Lineage (GTDB taxonomy): Bacteria > Pseudomonadota > Gammaproteobacteria > Coxiellales > Coxiellaceae > DATDVD01. Next base: position 4,366 of record DATDVD010000002.1, read on the forward strand.
ATGTGGGATTGGATTAGCGCGTTTAAGACTATTGAATGACGAGAAACAGTTTCCCCGGCCCTCTGGCTACTTTCAATAATAAATTTTCCGATTGATGTTGGGCGATTGTTTCAAGCGCTTCCACCGTATGAGTGGGTTTTTTATTGGCGCTGATAATCACATCGCCCGGCATTAAGCCTGCCAGCGCTGCATTGCTCGTATCTTCCACAGACACAACCAATGCTCCTTTTAAGGTACTTCCATCGGGTTCTAATTCATTAATGTCTTCTAATCGCAATCCGGCTAATAATGCGCTGTAAGATTGGACTAATAAATCTTTGGGGTTACCCACGTGAGTGGTTAATGTACGGGAAGAAGAACCTCGTACCACTTTTAAGTTTAAAGAGGTGCCAGGTGCCATTAAACCCAACATATTGCGCACTTGTTGCGCATCGTTCACCTCTTTTTGATTGATAGAAAGCAAAATATCTTCAGGTTGTACGCCGGCTTTAGCGGCGGGAGAGTGGGGAAGAACATCCGTTACAATGACCCCATGGTTCGGTTGAATTTTAAGCGCGGTACCCAGTGTAGGCGTGATATTTTGAACGAGCACCCCTAGCATGCCTCGCTCCACTTTTCCATGTTCCAGCAATTGGATCAACACTGCTTTGACCATATCAGAAGGAATAGCAAATCCAATACCATTATTGCCACCACTCGCAGAGAAAATAGCGGTGTTGATGCCCACCAGTTGACCTTGTAAATTAACCAAGGCCCCGCCGGAATTACCAGGATTAATAGGCGCATCTGTTTGAATAAAACTTTGAAAGCCTTCTACTTGAGGTTCATCACGATTTAGAGCGCTCACTAAACCGGAAGTAACGGTTTGGGTGAGTCCAAAAGGGCTGCCAATAGCCGCTACAAAATCCCCTACCTTTAATTGATCCGAATCCGCAAAGGGGAGTGCGGTTAAATGCTTGGCGTTAATTTGAAGAATAGCTAAATCAAAATCGTCGTCTTTAGCCAGCAATTTGGCGCGATAACGTCCACCGTCTTTTAGAGTTATCAGCATGACTTTTTGATTATCGACCACGTGAGCGTTAGTAACAATGAGTCCCCGAGTTGCTTCAAAGATGACCCCGGAGCCTACGGTAATGCCTTTAACGGGGGGGGTATCGGGGCCGGCCGGCATTTCTTTTTCTACGGCAATATTCACCACGGCAGGGGTAATTTGGGTGAGCATGGGGGCTAATGTGTCGGGAGAGGCGATACCGATTCCCACCTTAGAAAGTAAGGTTAAAAATAAAAAAGATAATGTAATTTTCGAAAAATAAACCCATTTTTTCATTTTATTTTTTCCTCAGAGGGGGTTAGATCTTGAAACCTTTCGTGGACCACTCTGTTAGTCTAGCAAGAGAACCTTTATTTATCACGGGCCTTAAAAGATTTTAATACGTCGATTAAAGTGATCATATCGTCTGGGAGAGGCGCTTTAAATTCGAGCAGTTCGTGCGTGATCGGGTGGGCAAATCGCAAAGCACGTGCATGAAGGGCTTGACGACAAAAATGGCTACCGGGTAAACGTGAGCGTTTTCCATAGACGGGATCACCCACGAGAGGGTGATGGATAGAGGCCATGTGCACGCGAATTTGATGGGTGCGGCCTGTTTCTAATCGAATTTGCAAATGGGTGTGAGCAGGATAACGATGAAGAACTCGGTAATGAGTGACGGCATGCTTACCCTTAAAGTGGGGCATAAAACGCGTGCGGTGATGGGGGTCACGTCCAATGGGCTGATTAATAGTACTGCCGGCAATGATTTTTCCAACGACTATAGCTTCGTAGGTGCGCTGAACTTCCCGGGCTTGCATTTGTTGAACGAGCTGGGCATGCGCTTCGAGGGTTTTGGCGACAATCAATAAACCCGTGGTGTCTTTATCCAAACGATGAATAATGCCGGAGCGAGGAACGTTTTCCAGGGAGGGGCAATAATGAAGGAGGCCATTGACCAGCGTGTTATCCAAAACGCCTGCGCCGGGGTGCACGACTAAGCCCGCGGGTTTATTGAGGACGAGAAGATGGTCGTCTTCGTAAATAATAGTTAAAGGAATGGATTGAGGGCCCCAATTAACCCGTGCTTTCAAAACAATTTTAATAAAAACTTTATTCCCAGGTTGCACAAGGGAACGAGCTTTGGTACAGATTTTCTCATTTAATTTTACATGGCCTGCTTCAATCCATTCTTTTAATTGAGAGCGAGAAAATTCAGGCAAGACTAATTTGAGCGCTTGATCGAGTCGACAAGGGGCGCAGGTTTCTGGAATAATAATTTCACGACAGGAAGGGTTCATCTGGCGTACTTTATCAGTTATAATCCCGCCTCTACAACTGGAATCCACTATGCGCAAATTACTTATTCTTTCTTCCCTGGCAGCTCTTCTAGTGGCTTGCACCCATGATAAAGATCCGTTTGAGGCGTATCGATCTCAGCCAGAGAGCGTGTTGTTTCAACAGGCTACGAATGAGCTTCAGAAAGGCCATTATCGCGATGCCATATCGACCTTAGAGGCGCTCGATGCGATTTATCCCTTTGGGCCCCATGCTGAAGAGGCAGTGGTGGACAGTATTTATGCCTACTATATGGATGAAGAGGATGTCATGGCGTTGGCCGCTTCGGATCGCTACATTCATTTGTATCCTCGGGGTCCGTATGCAGATTATGCCTATTACATGAAGGGTGTGGTGTCTTTTCAGGTGGGTTTAAACTGGCTTCAGCGTAAAGCAGGGGCTGATCCGGCGGAACGGGATGAAAAACATTTGCGGGAAGCCTTTTGGTCCTTTAATGAATTGATAGAGCGTTTTCCTACTTCCCCTTATTACAACGATTCTATTTTACGGATGCGCTATATTCGCAATGCAATGGCTAAGCATGAGATGATTGCAGCACAGTTTTATTTTAATAAAAGAGCCTATGTTGCAGCCACCAATCGGACAAACTTTGTGATCCAACACTTTGAGAAATCTCCCTATGTAATCAAAGCATTAATTATAAATATTAAGGCTTACCGTGAGCTTAATTTGTCGGAGCTTGCCGAAGAGAATTTACGAGTGCTCGAAGCAAGCTATCCGCAAGCGGCTAAAAGCCTGAGGTAATAGGGTAACGCCGGTCTTTGCCGAAGGCACGCGCCGTAATACGAATGCCGGGGGCCGATTGTCGGCGCTTATATTCATTCCGCTGAATTTTCTTCACAATATCTTGGATTAAACTCAAAGGTTCTTCAATGAAGGCTGCGATTTCCGCTGGGCTCTTATCTTTTTCAATATACAGTTGGAGAATTTTATCCAGCACGGAATAAGGAGGAAGAGAATCAACGTCTTTTTGATTTTTGGCTAATTCGGCGGAAGGAGGACGGTCGATAATGGATTGTGGAATGGTGGGTGAGAGGCTATTGCGGTAATCGGCTAGCTCATAGACGAGGGTTTTATACACATCTTTTAGCAGAGAAAGACCGCCTACCATATCGCCATACAAGGTGGTGTAACCGACGGCCGATTCGCTTTTATTGCTGGTGGGCACCACCAGGTGCCCAAATTTATTAGATAATGCCATCAAAAAGAGACCGCGAATGCGGGCTTGAAGATTTTGTTCGGTTAGATCGTGAGGTTTTTCTTTAAAAAATGGCGATAATTCTTTTAAAAATAGAGAAAAACTTTCTTCAATGGGAAGCGTGTAGGTTTTAACGCCGAGGAGGGTAGTTTGTTTTAATGCTTCTGTATTGCTAAGTTCGGCGGTAAAGCGAGAGGGCATTAAGAGACCTTCGACGCGATCGGCGCCTAGGGCATCTACAGCAATAATCAGCGTGAGGGCGGAATCAATCCCCCCGGAGAGGCCTATTAATACCTTTTTAAAGCCATTTTTATTGGCGTAATCGGTTAAGCCTAAGACTAAGGTCTTGTATATTTTTTCTATCATATTAAGGGGCTTAGGAAGAGATTTAATAGGAACACTTAAATGATTGGTAAGAGTCAGTTCGGTGTGCAATAAGCACTCTTCAAAATAAGGGGCTTGTTGACAGATGCGGCCTGTTTCATCGAGTACCATAGAACCGCCATCAAATACCAGCTCATCTTGGGCACCGACTAAATTGACGTAGATAATGGGCAGTTGAATTTCTTGCGCCCGTTGTTTAACGATAGACTCGCGAATATCCGATTTATCGTATGTAAAAGGAGAGGCATTCAGACTTACAATGACTTGAGCACCGGCTTGTTTAGCCAGTTGAGCCGGTTCGGGAAACCAGGTGTCTTCGCAAATAATAATCCCAATCGAAATATCTTGAAGGGTGACGATACAGGCGCCTGAGCCGGGTGAAAAATAACGTTGCTCATCAAAAACGGCGTAATTCGGCAGTCGTTGTTTGGCATACGAGGTAATCAATTTACCATTATGAATAAAAGCGGCTTTATTGTAATAACGGCCGTCTTGTTGATAGGGATAGCCGAGGATTACACCAATGCCTTTTGTTTCGGCTTTAATTTTTTCGAAGGCTTGATCAATGCGTTCGTAGAGTTCGTGGCGGAAAATCAAATCTTCGGGAGGATAGCCGGTTAGGGCTAATTCGGGAAAAATAATTAAATCGGCTTTCTTTTTTTTAGCGCTCTTCGCTTCTTGAATAATGCGTTCTGCATTCCCCTCCACATCTCCCACTAGGAAATCCAATTGGGCGGAAATGATGGAAAGTTTTCCCATGAGGACCTCATCTGTTAGAGAATTAACCCACACGCCACCCGGCGTCCTTCTGCCGCCAAGGCGACAAAGGTGCGAATAGCGGTAAGGGTCGACATCGGTTCAAACCCAATGCGGCTATTAACGAAAGACCGGAGGGCATCTTGAGGGGGCATTGTAAAGTGAATACCTGTGCCGAGCAATATTAGATCGGGCTCAAGGTCTAACAACGGTTGCACGGTAAGGGCCGTCAATTGGGCAGGCGCTTGTACCGGCCAGTCGGGTATTAAATGGTGGGGAGTCAGAATTAAGGATTGCTGATAGCGTTGATGATTAATAGTAACGCTCGTGGGCGTATACGCTTGGATAATATAAGTAGCATTAAAAGTGTCTTCGGTTAACAACATAATGATGGGCTAGGGAATCAGGCTAAACATTTCCACGTCAAATGGCCGACCTTGGTGAAATTTATAGTTGCGTAATGTTCCTTCGAATTGAAACTTCGCTTTTTGTAAGACTCGCTGAGAAGCAATATTTTCTTTCATGGTGATGGCTTCAATTCGAGAGAGTCCAATAGATTTGAAAGCATAATCACAGACGACTTGAATAGCCTGAGACATAATGCCTTTGCTCCAGTGATCCTTAGAAAGGTCATAAGAAAGTTCAGCTCTTCGATGGAAGTTGTTGATATAAAAACCAATAGCCCCAACCATTTTGTTGGTATCTTTTCGGGCAATGGTCCAATAAATCCCCTTTGACTGCCGAAACAAGTTTCGGCAATAATAAATTTCGGATTCGGCTTCCTGAATATTTTTGGGGGAATTGGCTAGGATGTATTGAAACACCTGAGGATCGGTGTAATAGTTAAAGAATGCTTCGGTATCATCCAGTTGCTGTTCGCGCAAGAGGAATTTGTTATTGAGTTTTAAGTCGGGAAAAGGTTTTTGGTAGAAGTATTCAATGCTCATATATTTAACGTTATTATAAATTATGGATATTAAGATCACTCACCGTTTAAATGCAGAGGATACCGAAAGCGACGGCATTTTGCACCCCCTCTTAGCACGAATATTTCGTTCTCGGGGCTTGGATCCCATGAGGGCCTTAGAGCGGGGTTTGCCGCACTTGCTGCCGTTTCATTCTCTTAAAAACATAGACCGTGCTGTGGCGCGATTACTGCAGGCGCTCGAAAGGCAGGAATCTATTCTTATTATTGGGGATTACGATGCCGATGGGGCCACCAGCACGGCAGTGGGGGTGTCAGTATTGAGACAGCTGGGCTTTCAACACGTGGATTTTCTCGTACCAAATCGCTTCGAATATGGGTATGGATTAACCCCTGAGATTGTAGCATTGGCTCAAGCGAAACACCCCCGCCTTATTATTACGGTGGATAATGGTATTGCGAGCATTGATGGCGTGGCTCGGGCCAATGCCGCCGGGATTGATGTAGTCATTACCGATCATCACTTAAGCGGGGAAGTGCTTCCCGAGGCAGTGGCCATTGTTAATCCTAATCAGCCGGGTGATCTTTTTCCGAGTAAAGCCTTGGCGGGAGTAGGGGTTATTTTTTATATGATGCTGGCTTTGCGGGCGGCGCTCAAAGAGAAGCAGTGGTTTGAGCGCACCGGTATCCCTTATCCTCATTTGGCGGAACAATTAGATTTAGTAGCCTTAGGGACGGTCGCCGATGTGGTGCCGTTAGATCATAATAATCGCATTTTGGTTTACCAAGGATTAGAGCGCATCAAAGCAGGTTTTGCGCGTCCCGGTTTGCAAGCGTTACTCCAAGTAGCGGCTCGAGAGGCAAAAACCTTAACCGCGATGGATTTAGGGTTTGTGTTAGGGCCGAGGCTGAATGCGGCTGGACGATTGG
>DATDVD010000003.1:0-14800 GCA_035290065.1 Coxiellaceae bacterium
TTGCCTCGTCTATTTCAGCCCGATTATAAAGATGGAACGCTTCAGGAGTGGGTGCTTTCGCCTACGTCTCCTAGGGTTTGGGTTAGTATGAAATTGTTGGCTTATTGGTTGATGATGGCCGTGCCGTTGATGGTATTGACGCCGATAGTGGGGATTTTATTTCATTTATCGAGCACGGCCATTGAGGTGTTAGTGATCAGTTTGGTATTAGGTACGCCCAGCTTATGGTTGGTGGGGGCCTTACTGGCGGCGCTCACGGTCAGTGTAGAAGGTAAACCCATGCTAATCTCTTTGGTGGTATTACCCCTGCTGACACCCGTATTAATGCTAGGGACTTTAAGTGTGCAGAAGGCGAGCCAGGGGTTAGGGTATAGGGGGGAGTTAGGGTTACTGGGTGCTGTATTAGCTTTGGCCTTAACGTTGTTACCTACTTTAATTGGGTACTTGTTGCGAGTGATGGTCTTGGAATAATCCGCTATAATCCCCCGCCTATGTTTAATTGGATACACCGCTTAGGTTCCGCTGCTGTTTGTTATCGCTTGGCGAGTCGCTTAATCCCGTGGATGGCGATTCTGACGACGGGTTTAATAATCTATGGCGTGATAGGCGCTTTATATTTATCACCGCCAGATTATCAGCAGGGGGAAGGTTTTCGAATTATATTCGTACACGTTCCTTCGGCTATGTTGTCGTTAGGGATTTATTTTTATATTAGCGTGTGTGCCATTATTTTTTTAGTGTGGAAAATCAAAGTGGCAGATGCATTGATTGCAGTGAGTTTGCCTCTCGGTGCATTGTTTACGTTGATTACGTTAGTGACAGGCTCTTTATGGGGAAAACCCATGTGGGGCACGTATTGGATTTGGGATGCGCGGCTAACCTCAGAATTAATTTTATTATTTATTTACGGGGGTATTATCGCGTTGCGAAATGCCTTGCCTACTCCTAAAACGGCCGCTAAAGCGGGGGCTTTTTTAATTTTAATAGGGCTTGTGGATTTACCGGTGATTCATTATTCAGTGAGTTGGTGGAATACGCTGCATCAGGGTTCAACCCTTTTAAAATTTTCTCGCCCCTCGATTGCCCCTGCCATGTTGCAGCCACTGTTAGTCATGATAGGAGCGTTTTTTAGTTATAGTATGCTGTATGTGTGTATCGCTCTTCGAGGGGAATTATTAAAACGGGAAAAGGATACTCATTGGGTACAAAATATAAATAGCCTGGATTGAGCCGAGTAAAAATTCAGGTTATCGAGGGAGAATATAAATGTTTGGTCAATATACCGCTTATATTTGGAGTGCATTTGGCATTGCCTTGGGATTACTAATGTTTGCCTTAATCCACGTGATTCACCAATTTTCATCGATTAAAAAACAACTAAAAACAAACCATGCAAACAAAACGTAAAAAACGATTGGGATTGATTGTTAGTATAGTACTGGGAGTGGGTGTGGCGACGGGCTTGGTTTTGTATTCGTTAAAACAAAATATCAATTTGTATTATACCCCGCAGCAATTATTATCCGTGTCCTTGAAACCGCATCAGGTGGTTCGATTAGGAGGATTGGTGAAAAAAGGCTCTGTTAAACGCGAAAGCAATAATTTAACGGTGCGCTTTGTGTTAACAGATTATCACGCTAAAGTGGCTGTAGAATATACCGGTGTGTTGCCCGCTTTATTCCGAGAAGGTCAAGGTATTGTGGCAGAAGGCGAATGGTTACCGAATGGCCTTTTTAAAGCACGTGAAGTATTGGCAAAACACGATGAGAATTATCATCCGCCGGGTGTGGAAAAATAAGTAAATATGATACCTGAAATTGGATTATTTTCTTTATTATTAGCGCTAAGCTTTGCGAGCGCGCAAGTAGTTTTGCCTTGGGTGGGTGTTAAAAAACACGATAAATCCTTATGGCAATCGGCTCGTTGGTTTGCATTAGCACAATTTATTTTTACGAGTATCGCCATCAGTCTTTTGGCGTATTCTTTTTTAACGGATGATTTTTCAGTGGCCTATGTGGCTGCCCATTCTAATTCTCATTTGCCATGGTTTTATAAAGTGTGTGCGGTATGGGGCGCTCACGAGGGATCTATGTTACTGTGGGTGTGGGTGTTAACCGTCTGGATGACAGGCGTTTCATTTTTAAGCGAAGCCAAACATCATCCCACTATTGCGTGGGTTTTGATCGTGATGGCGCTGATTGCAATCGGATTTTATGGATTTATTTTATTCACCTCCAATCCTTTTATTCGTTTATTGCCGAGTTTTCCGACAGAAGGCCAAAGTTTAAATGCTCTGTTACAAGATCAGGGCATGATGATTCATCCGCCGTTTTTGTATATGGGCTATGTGGGGTTTTCATTGGCCTTTGCGTTTGCAATGGCTGCGTTAATTGAGGGGAAACTCGGTTATTCCTGGGCTCGGTGGGTGCGTCCTTGGACACTTCTCGCCTGGTGTTTTTTAACGTATGGCATTGTAGCAGGCAGTTGGTGGGCGTACCGACAATTAGGATGGGGCGGTTGGTGGTTTTGGGATCCCGTTGAAAATGCTTCTTTTATGCCTTGGTTAGCGGGAACCGCCTTAATTCATTCCTTATTTGTGGTAGAAAAACGCGATCGATTTAAAGGATGGGCAGTGGTGTTAGCCCTCACAACCTTTTCATTAAGTTTATTAGGCACTTTTTTAGTGCGTTCCGGTATTTTAATTTCAGTGCATGCTTTTGCACAAGACCCCTCGCGGGGACAATTTTTATTATTATTTTTCTTGCTCGTAGTGGGAATATCCACTTTATTTTATATTTTTCGCGCCCATACACTCTCTGCTCCTCCCGAAAAAGTGTGGTGGCTTTCCAAGGAAGTTTTTTTGTTAGGCAATAACTTATTTTTATATGTCATGATGCTGACGATTTTATTAGGCACGTTATATCCGTTAGTGCTAGATGAGTTAGGTCTTGGAAAAATTTCTGTAGGATATCCCTATTTTAATAGTGTTTTTATACCTTTGATGGTGCCTTTTTTATTAATTATGGGTGTTGGTCCGCAGGTATACTGGCGAGAAACTCCGACTTCTGTCCTATGGCCGCGTTTAGGTGGGGTAGGGGTGAGTGTTTTAGCGATAGCTACCCTCGCAGCTCTTTATTTTCCGCCTTATTTTTCGTGGGGATTATGGATAGGATTGGTGGTTGTGTTGTGGTTATTCAGCAATACCGCTGTCTATGCGTGGAAATTAAAACACCGAACTATACCTCAATGGGGAATGGTATTAGCGCATAGTGGGGTGGCGGTGACAGCAATGGGTATTATTGTTACTACCTTATTCAGCCAAGAGCACGATGTGCGAATGCGAGTAGGTGAAACACAAACGCTGGGTGGATATGAATATCAATGGGTCCGTTTAATGCCACTGCAAGGGCCGAATTATAGCGGTGTTAAAGCCGTGTTTAATTTGTATCAACACGGTCGCTTGATTAATACGCTTTCGCCGGAAATGCGAACTTACCCGGAACAGCACTATAGCAATCCCAAAGCGGCTATTGATGTCACTCTTTTTCGCGATATTTATGTAGCGCTAGGGCAACCGTTGGGCTCTGATTCGTGGTCACTTCGCGTTTATTACAAGCCATTTATTCGATGGATTTGGATGGGTGGTTTAATGATGATGATAGGCGGTTTAATGGGTTTTGTGGGGAGAATGAAGCATGAGCCTCGGTAAACGAATTTTTCAAATCCTTGTTCTAGTCGCTTTTCTTTTTAGTGGAGGAATGTTTTTATGGCAGGCCTTGTTGTCGAATCCTCATCTTTTGCCATTAGCACGATTAAATCAACCTTTACCTGTTTTTTCAGCCCCTTCTTTATTTAAACCGGATCAAAAGATTACGGAGCAAGCGTTTAAAGGTCGTGCCACACTATTAAATATTTTCGCCACGTGGTGTATGCCTTGCCAATTGGAACAGCCGGTGTTAATGGATATTCATCAGCATTATTCTATTCCGATTATGGGTGTGCTGTATAAAGATCAGCCAGAAAACGGGCTTCAATGGCTTAAACAACGTGGTAATCCTTATGTCGCTGTGATGCTAGATCCAGAAGGAAAATTAGGGATGGATTTAGGGGTATATGGCACGCCTGAGACGTATTTAATCGATCAAAATGGCATTATTCGCTATCGGCATATTGGCACACTTTCGATGGACGATTGGCAGCGTGAATTTGTGCCTTTGATTGAACAGGGAAGTCATACGAAGTGAAGAAGCGAGTATTCATATTTCTTCCGTTATTTTTTATTAGCGTCAGCTACAGTGAAGCGAAATATGTATTTAATACGCCTCAACAACAGCAACAATTTCAAACGATGACACAGGAATTGCGCTGTTTGGTGTGTCAAAATGAAAGTATTGCGGATTCTCAAGCACCTTTGGCTCAGGATTTAAAACAGCAGGTATATCAAATGATCGTTGCTGGAAAAACTGAAGCTGAAATTAAATTGTATATGCAAGCACGATACGGGGATTTTATTTTATTTAAACCGCCCGTGCAGAAAAATACATGGATTTTATGGGCATTACCTTTCTTGTTGTTAGGTATAGCAGCCATCATTCTAATAAAGATAATTTTCTCGTCACAACGACCAATCGATCGGGTCTCGTCCAGAAAATTTTAGTAACGCATTTGCTTTTGAAAAGTGTTTACAACCTAAAAACCCTCGATGAGCGGAAAGAGGGGAAGGATGAGGAGCTTTTAATATTTTGTGATGAGAGGTATCAATCAGCGCTTCTTTTTTCTGGGCATACGAGCCCCATAACAAATACACAATAGTTTCTGGATGGTCATTTAACGATTCAATTACTTTATCGGTAAACGTATGCCAACCAATGTCTGCATGCGATTGAGGTTGTCCACTCAATACCGTTAAAGACGCATTTAGCAATAACACGCCTTGCTTAGCCCATTTTTCTAAACACCCATCTTTCGGCCGTGGAATACCTAAATCGGATGCTAATTCTTTATAAATATTTTCAAGTGATGGGGGAGGTGGAACACCGTGTTTCACTGAAAAGGACAATCCATGAGCTTGGTGGGGACCATGGTAAGGATCTTGTCCAATAATGACTACTTTTACTTGATCATACGGAGTCAGTTTTAGAGCATTAAAAATGTCAGGCTGAGGAGGATAAATAATTTTCCCTGCTTTCCGATCTTGCTCTAAGTGGTGCATGATCTGTTTAAAATAGGGCTTTTCTTTTTCCTGGCCTAATACATGGGCCCATGTTTTTATAGTTACTTCCATGGCGTTACTTTATAAGAAATTGAATTTTCTTTCAAATTTTTCAGACAACGCCACATTGACACCCAGACCGATTCGGTAGAAACTCTTTAACTTTTGAGAGGAGTTATCTATGTTAGTGGGGGTGCCTAAGGAAATTAAAAATCACGAATATCGTGTGGGATTAACCCCCAACAGTGTGAAAGAATTTATTACCTATGGACATTCCGTCATCGTAGAAAAAGGCGCAGCCGACGGCATTGGATTTTGTGATGACGATTATCGTCAAGCAGGTGCTCGTGTCGTGGACGATTCTGCCGACATCTATGCGTCTGCAGAAATGATTGTTAAAGTAAAAGAACCTCAGCTGCAAGAATATGCACTGCTTCGCGAAAACCAAATTTTATTTACGTACTTACATTTAGCCCCGGATCCTGAACAAGCAAAGGGGCTGCTAGCCTCCGGCTGTGTAGCGATTGCCTATGAAACCATTACCAGTTCCGATGGCCGTCTTCCTTTATTGCAACCGATGAGTGAAGTGGCAGGTCGTTTAGCCGTGCAAGTAGGAGCCAGTTGTTTGGAAAAAGCCAAAGGAGGTCGGGGTGTTTTATTGGGAGGAGTCCCCGGTGTATCGCCCGGCAAAGTGGTGGTGATAGGCGGGGGCGTGGTCGGTACCAATGCCATCCGCATGGCTGTTGGCAAAGGTGCCCAAGTGACGGTATTAGACCGTTCTCTCCGGCGTTTAGAAGAATTAGACCATCAATTTGGCTCTAGCATTAAAACGATTTATTCTACCCAAACTAACATTGAGCGGTATGTGACGTCGGCTGATTTAGTCATTGGGGCTGTTTTAGTGCCTGGTCGTTCTGCCCCTAAATTGGTTAGTCGGGAGTTGATCAGTCGCATGCATAAAGGATCGGTATTGGTGGATGTGGCGATCGATCAAGGAGGATGTTTTGAAACCAGTCGGGCTACCACTCACGCGGATCCTACGTATGTGGAATTAGGGGTTGTTCATTATTGTGTAGCCAATATGCCAGGCGCCGTTCCTCGCACGTCGACGTTTGCGCTCAATAATGCCACGTTACCGTATGCGTTGGAGTTGGCCAATAAGGGTTACCATAAAGCGCTTGCTGAAAACATCCATTTGCGCAATGGATTGAATGTTTATCGCGGCCAAATTACCTATCTACCGGTGGCAGAAGATTTGAATATCGACTACTATTGCCCGGAGGAGGTCTTGCAGCACGCATGAAAAAAGGGTGGATCGTTCTCACAATGGGATTGATGTTAGGCATGGCGGAGGCCGATACTACCCTGAGTGAGGAGGATGTTTCCCAGCAACTCGTGGAAGTGGCGCAAACCGTCCAAAATCAAACGAATCAGGTTGATCGTGAGGCGGCGGATTCTTCAGCCAATTTATTCGAGCAATTAAGCCAAAATTTTCAATTAGCCGTTGAAGCGGAACAACCTCGCATAGAGACTCAACGACAATTTTGGCTTCAGCATATGGATTTGCTGCAACATGCCTGCCTCAATGCCACGCCTTATCTCTATTATATTTTTCAGGAAGCTTCTGCCCGTCATATGCCTGCCGAAGTCGCGTTAATTCCGATGATCGAAAGTGCGTACAATCCCAATGCGTATTCCACCATGGGCGCATCGGGTCTTTGGCAAATTATGCCGGCTACGGCTGTGAGTCGGGGAGTCACTATTAATTGGTGGTTTGATGGTCGTAAAGATCTTTTATTTTCAACTCAAGCGGCTTTAAATTATCTTCAAAAACTCCATCTTCAATTTCACGATTGGCTATTAGCCATTGCAGCGTATGATGCGGGTGAAGGCGTTGTGCAAGCGGCGATAGAGCGCAATCAGCGGGAACATCGAGAAACCGATTTTTGGTCACTTGATTTACCGACAGAAACTCAATTATATGTACCCCGTTTATTAGCACTGGCCCAAATGATTCAACGACCCACCGATTATGATATTCATTTGCCACTCATCCCCAACAAACCTTACTTTGTTTCCATTCCGGTTCATTTTCAAATTACGTGGGATGAGTTGTCGCGTTTAACGGGTTTAGCGCCGAAGCAATTAAAACGATTAAATGCCGGGTTTTTACGATGGGCCAGTGAGCCCAATAAAAAAACACATCTGTTAGTGCCCTACGAAGTGGTGGAGCGTTTTCGGGTGGGATTAGAAGAACGTCAAGGCCATCCCCAAAAACGGTGGGTCTTTCATCAGGTACAGCCGGGGGAAACATTGCATTCCATTGCCAGAAGCTATCATGTCAATGAAACGCTGTTAAAAACCGCTAATCCTGTTTTAGCGAATAAACCCTTGGAAGGATTTGAAGGGTTATTGGTTCCTCTGAATTTACACGATTCAAGCCGAGAGGAGGCAGCCTATTTCCAGCCTAAGTCAGTATTAGTGGATCCACCGGAAACCTCTCTGCCACACAGTGCAATTCAATCTTCGGATTCCTTGGAAGCTACTTTAAATAAATTATATGGACAAGAATAAATTCACTTTTTTTAAAAAACGCGCTATATATTGTTTGAAATAAGAGAAAGGGGTAATGTTAATGGCCAACTCGGTAGTGATTGAAAAGGCAAAACGATTATCAGAATCTTGCCTTTGGGACTTGCAGCGAAAATATTTTGATGAAGAAGGTATTCATGCGTGGGTAGGGCAGGTGCCGTACTTTGTGAGCTCGAATCCTTTTGTAGCCGATGGATATGCCCATATTATTATTCGTTTTATTAAGGATTATATTTTTAAACATAAAGCGGCCATGGAATATCCATTTTATATTTTAGAATTGGGCACAGGTTCTGGAAAATTTAGTTTTTATTTGCTTAAACGTATTTGTGAATTGCGGGAAAGTTTAGGCCTTCAGGATATTCAAATTCGCTATGTTATGTCTGATTTTACAGCCAGTAATTTACGATTTTGGAAAACCCATGAATCCTTAAAACCCTACGTGGAAGCAGGATTACTGGATTTTTCTATTTATAACATGGAAAAAGAAGAGCCTATTCATTTGGTTAATGCAGATCAATCTCTTTCCCCTGCATTACTTAAAAATCCCTTAATCGTTTGTGCTAATTATATTTTTGATACTGTTTCTCACGATGCTTTTCGTGTTCATAACGAGGTCTTAGAAGAATCCCTGGTCACCTTAACGACTGAATCTGACAATATGCGCGGTGATCAACCGGTAGATTATCAGAAAATACACGTGGACCACGTGACAGCTAAAATAGGCAATGAATATTATCAAGACCGAGATTTTGATGCTGTATTAGCGCATTATCTGAATGTCTTCGCCGAGACCACCTTTTTAATGCCTATGGGTGCCCTAAAAGCATTGCGGTACTTAATGCGCTTAAGTGAAAATAAACTACTGCTTTTGTCTTCGGATAAGGGTTATGCCCAATTAGAAGAAATGGATCGATTAGGGCCCCCCAGCGTTGCATTTCACGGAAGCTTTTCATTGATGGTGAATTTTGAAGCGATTGCTCAATACTTCCAACAAAAAGGCGGGGATTATGTGTTACAAACTCCGCGCCGAGGATTAAAAACCTGTGTGTTTGGTGTAGGTTTTAAGTTTGAGGAGATGTGGGATACCAAAACAGCCATCGATACGTATGTGCAAGGCGTTGCCCCCTGCGATTATTTTAATTACCACCGTTTTATGAGCGACAACTTTGAGAAATGCGAGGTAGCCACTCTGGCATCTCATTTAAATTTTAGTAAATGGGATCCTTATGTTTTTAACAAATTTGCAGGCTATATTAATAAAAATATCAACGATGAGGAATATTCTGTTAAGGAATATTTAGTTGGAGGCATGCGAAATCTGGCAAACAATTTTTATTTTATGCCAGATTCTATTGATTATTTATTTGATATTGGCCTGTTTTTCCACACATTGAAAGATTATAAGCAAGGTATTGCTTATTATGAACAATCGATCAGAATGTTTGGTGATCAATTTAATGCGCATTACAATTTAGGGTTATGTTATTATTATTTAGGTGAATCCCCTGTAGCGCTCACCCATTTCAAAAAATCGTTGGAGTGTGATACTTCCTCAAAAGAGGCTAAAGAGTGGATTGAATTTGTGGAACAGGAGCTTAATAAATAGGGCTTCCTGATCTAATGTGGGTTTGTCATTTTTCGGGGATCAACCACTTTATCAAATTCCGCTTCGGTCAAATAACCAAGGCTTAAACACGCGGCTTTTAAACTGGTGCCTTCTTTATAAGCTTTTTTCGCAATTTGTGCGGCTTTGTCATATCCAATAACAGGATTTAATGCTGTCACCAACATCAGGGAATTTTCTAAGTGATGAGTAATGCGTGCTTGATTCAGCATTAAACCCTCTATCGCATGTTCATTAAAGGCGCGGCAACTATCGGCCAATAAATAAATAGATTGAATGACATTGTGGACGATAACGGGTTTATACACATTTAATTCTAGATTGCCATGAGAGCCTGCAATTCCAACGGCCGTATCATTACCTAACACTTGAACACACACCATGAGCATGGCTTCACATTGAGTCGGATTAACTTTTCCGGGCATAATGGAAGAACCGGGTTCATTTTCCGGTAAAATTAATTCACCCAAGCCACAGCGCGGGCCAGAGGCTAACCAGCGAATGTCGTTAGCAATTTTCATCAGTGCACACGCCAATACTCGCAGAGCACCGCTCATAAATACCATCTCATCATGCGCCGCTAAGGCAGCAAATTTATTAGGATGAGAAACAAAAGGAAGACCGGTAAGGTTGGCAATCGTTTGGGCTGCGGTTTCTGCAAAATGAAAAGGCGTGTTAAGCCCGGTGCCTACCGCCGTTCCTCCAATGGCTAAGCGATATAAACCCGGCAACGCTTTTTCAATACATTCTAAGGCGTGATCTAATTGAGCGATATAACCTGAAAACTCTTGGCCAAAGGTGAGGGGTACCGCATCTTGTAAATGAGTGCGCCCAATTTTAACAACCTCTTTAAAAGCTTCCTGTTTAGTGGCTAGTCCCTTCCGTAAGATTTGAATAGCAGGAATTAAATCGTGATGAATCATCAACGAACAAGCAATGTGCATGGCAGTAGGAAAGGTGTCGTTCGACGACTGCGACATATTCACATCATCATTCGGATGAATTGGTGCTTTGCTCCCTAATTTCCCACCGGCTAATTCAATAGCGCGATTGGCAATTACTTCATTCGCATTCATATTGGTTTGAGTACCGCTGCCTGTTTGCCAAATACTCAAGGGAAAGTGTTCATTTAATTTTCCGTCAATCACTTCATCCGCGGCTTGTACAATTAAATGCGCTTTTTCAGGGCTTAATTCCCCCAGCTTTTCGTTGGTGAGAGCCGCCGCTTTTTTCAAAATACCCAACGCGTGAATCATTTCCTTGGGCATTTTTTCGCGCCCATGAGGAAAATAACGTAACGAGCGTTGAGATTGGGCGCCCCAATAAGCGTCCATAGGCACTTCAATGTCGCCCATACTATCCGTTTCAATGCGTGTTGTTTTAGCCATGACAGGATTACCTTATCGTTCAGGCGTGGATTTTCGTCGAAGGAGATTAATAATCCCCATCAAAATCAGCAAAGGCACGACCAGTGGAAATAAAATAGGAAAGAAAATAATGGTTAAAACTCCCCAAAAGAGAGCGAGGCAAATAATCAATAACGTTCCTAATCCCTTTAAAATGAACAATAACATATTTGCAATGCAGAATAATGCAACCGTTGAAACGGCAATGCCCCAAAACCCCGCTGCTGCACCAATCATAATGCCTGTTAGCAATAAAAAGAGATGCCAACCTCCTACTAATAGGAATACTAATAAAATACCGAATAAAATAATTTTTTTAGTATTTCGTTCCTTACGCATGAGGATTTTCCTTAAATAGGTGTTGCCGATAGTATTTAAGCTCCTCAATGGAATCACGCACATCTTGCATTGCAGTATGAGTCGTGTTTTTAAGCATTTGTTCGGCCACCAGTGGCGCCCAATGTTGGGCTAAAATTTTTAAAGTACTGACATCTAAATTTCGGTAATGGAAATAACGCTGAAGTCTCGGCATATAGCGGTATAAAAAACGTCGATCTTGGCAAATGCTGTTGCCACACAAAGGGGAAGCATAATCGGGCACCCATTCTGCAATAAAATTCAGCGTTTCTTCTTCGGCTTGAATTTCATCGTAGTGAGAAGCTTCCACTCGTTCGATCAGTCCGCTGTGAGTATGAGTATGAACATTCCACCCATCCATTTCTGCTAACGCCGATTCTTTTTGATGAATTGCAATAATAGGCCCTTCGGCTAACACATTCAGCTGAGAATCGGTGACGACGGTAGCAATTTCAATGATACGGTGAATATCGGGATCCAGGCCCGTCATTTCTAAATCGAGCCACACGAGATTGTTTAAATTTTGCACAGGCTTCATTCATTCCTCTATTATCACGCCATCATATCATAGCTTCGCATTCGATCAATGGCTAGCCTCCTAATAACTTGATTATAGAGGAGTTGCGTGCTAGCGTGTAGGATTATGGATACTCCCAGCACCATACAACCGCCCAAAATGCGGCGCTTTGGAGGACTAACGCCTTATGAGCACCGCCTGCTGGTGCATTTTCAACAAACCCCGCTAGCTGCTTTTTCTTGGGACATTCACTATAAAATTATGGACTGGAATCCCGCCGCCGAGCGGATTTTTGGCTATTCTGCCCAGGAAGCCATTGGAGGGCACGCTATTGATCTATTAGTCCCCGACGATCAAAAAATCATTGTGAAAAAAGTATTTGACGATCTTTTTGTTCGTCAGAAGATAGAACGCTATAACGTTAATGAAAATATCACTAAGTCTAAGCAGCGAATTATTTGTGAATGGTACAACAATATTTTATTAAGTCCCAATGGCGATATTATTGGTGCAGCTGCCATGGCCCAAGATATTTCAGAACGGCTTCATATGGAGGAAGCCCTTCGAAAAAGCGAACAACAATACCGCACGCTCACTCAGATTTCTCCGGTTGGTATTATGTTTGCCAATTCCGAAGGGGAAATTACCTACGTGAATGATCAATTGTGCGAATTAATGGGGTTGCGACGAAACGAAGTGACTCACGATGCCTGGGTTCAAATTATTCACGCCGATGATCGAGAGCGCATTGTCAAAAGTTGGATGACCACTATTTTGCATGAAAAACCTTTTCGCGAAGAGTATCGCTTAGTTCGTACGGATGGAAAATTGCTCTGGGTGCTAGGCCAGGTCAACGCTGATCGAGATGGCAGTGGATATATTCTCGCTTTTGTCGGTACGATGACGGATATCACTGAACGTAAAATGGCCGATGAAAAAATTGAACGACAAGTAGAAGAACGAACGCGTGCCTTACGTCAAATCAACACAGAGTTACAAGAAGAAATTAGAACTCGTAAAGAAGTAGAAAAAGCACTTCGTCAAAGTGAACGCCGTTACTATATGTTAACTTCCATTAGTCCAGTCGGTATTTTTCATACCGATCCAAGAGGCTATTGTACCTATATGAATCAAGAAGCGTGCCATATATTAGGTATTACCGTATCAGAAGCAATGGGTGATGGATGGATTAAAGCGCTACACTCTGAAGATCGACAACGCATTATTCGTGAGCGAGATTGGGCTATTCATCGAAAACTTGCTTTTAAATCAGAGTATCGTTTTAAACGATTAGATGGAACCGTGGTGTGGGTGATAGGACAATTTGTGATTCAAAAAGATAATGAAGGCAATACGGTGGGTCACGTTGGCACTTTAACCGATATCACTCAACGACGCTTAGCCGAAGAAAAAATTAGTCAACACCAAATGGAATTGGCGCATTGTGCCCGTCTCAATACTGCCGGTGAAATGGCTTCAGGGATTGCACATGAAATCAATCAGCCATTAGCCATGATTGCTAATTATGCTGCCGGTTGTTTGGAGCGGCTTCATAGCACCGATACGGACCCTTCTTTACTGACCGCCATGGGAAAAGTGCTGGAACAAGCAGAGCGTGCCGGTGAAATTATTCATCGGTTAAAACATTTTTTGCGCAAAGGTCAAATCAAAAAAGAAACGTGTGATATTCGGCAAATTATTAAAAACTCGCTTCTCTTGATGGAAGCTATTCTTAAAAAATCGCCTATTAAAATTCGAGTTCACGTGCCACCGGATTTACCTTCCATTCAAGGCGATCAAATTCAATTAGAGCAAGTTATCATCAACATTATCAATAATGCCCTTGAAGCTATGCAAGAAGCCCACACCCCAGCCCCTCAATTGACCTTTAAGGCCCGTATCCTAGTGGGTGAACACCGTATTCAAGTTATTATTTCTAATAATGGACCGGTTATTCCACCAGAGATTATTCACCAAGTGTTTGATCCCTTTGTAACCACTAAAAAAGAAGGAATGGGCGTAGGCCTTTCTATTTCCAATACTATTATTGAGCTTCATCGAGGGGCTATTTCTGTTAAAAATAATTTGAAAGGAGGCGTTTCATTTTTTATTGAATTGCCCCTGAATCACAAAAGGAGAGAAAAACATGAGTAATCCTATCGTTTATATTGTGGATGATAATGAAGGAGTGATTGAATCAACCCGTTGGTTGATTGAGTCAGTCGGCTATGAAGTCAAAACCTATACGCGAGCGAAAGATTTTTTGAGTGAATATCAGCTTAAAGAACCTGGCTGCTTAGTATTAGACGTTCGTATGCCTGAAATTAGCGGATTAGAGTTGCAAGAAGCTTTAATCCAGCGGGGCATTAATCTTCCCATTGTTTTTATCACCGCGCATGGGGATGTGTCGGTAGCCGTTCGGGCGATGAAATTAGGAGCCGTAGATTTTTTACCCAAGCCTGCCAATGGTCAGATTTTGTTGGAAGCGATTAATCGCGCTATTCGATTGGATCTGCAGCGAAAACAGACGGAAGAACAAAATGCGGAACTGTTGGAGCGAACCAAAAGTTTATCGCCGCGTG
The DNA here is from genome assembly GCA_035290065.1 of Coxiellaceae bacterium. Taxonomy (GTDB): domain Bacteria; phylum Pseudomonadota; class Gammaproteobacteria; order Coxiellales; family Coxiellaceae; genus DATDVD01. The sequence continues at coordinate 14,294 of DATDVD010000003.1, forward strand.
AACAGGAGGTTATGAAACTGGTGGTATCCGGTAAACTGACCAAAACCATTGCAGATAAACTCGGCGTCAGTATGCGTACGATTGAAATGCATCGTTCTAATATCATGCGCAAAATGAAAGTCAGTACACAAGCTGAATTGGCGTGGGTAGTGTTAAAAAACAATTTATTACCCAATGAATTAACGCAGGTTGAGGTGTCATGACGATTTGGATCGAAGCTATTAATTTGGAGCATTTAAAACAACGCTCTCATAACACATTGGCACACCATTTGGGGATAGAATTTTCTCGCATTGGCGAGGATTTTCTAGAAGCCACCATGCCTGTGAATGAAAAAACGGTTCAACCCTTACGTATCTTAAACGGAGGCGCATCCTGTGCGTTGGCCGAAACGGTGGCCTCCACTGCCGCTAATTATTGTGTCGATCAGGCGGAACGTTATTGCGTAGGCTTAGAAATTAATGCCAACCACTTAAAACCTACCGCAGAAGGTGATACAGTGCGTGC
>DATDVD010000004.1:0-3812 GCA_035290065.1 Coxiellaceae bacterium
AATCCATCAAAGTATCTGATTTAGCGCAAAAAATGTCGGTAAAAGTGAATGAACTGATTAAAATCATGATGAATATGGGTGCTGCGGTCACTATTAACCAAGTGATTGATCAAGACACAGCCATATTAATTGTACAAGAAATGGGTCATGTGGCTAAGCCTGTAAAAGAAAATGCAGTGGAAGAAAGCTTGATGGCCTCGCGTGAGCAATCTCACCTAGAGTCTAAACCGCGTGCGCCCGTGGTGACGATTATGGGCCACGTTGATCACGGTAAAACGTCGTTATTGGATTATATTCGTCGCACGAAAGTAGCCAGTGGCGAAGCCGGAGGCATTACTCAGCATATTGGTGCTTATCACGTAGAAACGGCGCGTGGAATGATTACTTTTTTAGATACGCCGGGCCATGAAGCTTTTACAGCAATGCGTGCACGCGGTGCTAAATGCACGGATATTGTTGTGCTAGTCGTTGCAGCAGATGATGGGGTTAAACCTCAAACCGTGGAAGCGATTCAGCATGCCAAAGCAGCGGGTGTACCCATTGTGGTAGCCATTAATAAAATGGATAAACCCGAAGCCGATCCTGAGCGTGCAAAATCAGAATTAAGTCAACACGGTGTTATCGCAGACGATTGGGGTGGCGATGTCATGTTACAACAAATTTCCGCTAAAACCGGTGTCGGCGTAGATGAATTGTTGGAACGCATTTTATTACAAGCCGAAGTATTAGAATTAAAAGCAGTAGCAGAAGGCCCTGCCACAGGATTGGTAGTAGAATCGCGTTTGGATAAAGGCCGAGGCCCTATTGCTACCATTTTAGTCACCAGTGGCGAGCTTAAAAAAGGCGATATTATTTTAGCGGGCCGGGAATATGGCCGTATTCGTGCCATGATTGGCGATAATGGTAAGCAATGTCATTCCGCAGGCCCTTCGATGCCTGTGGAAGTGTTAGGCCTCTCCGGTGTTCCGATCGCAGGCGATGAGGTCATTGCGGTGGAAGACGAACGTAAAGCACGAGAAGTGGCTTTATTCCGTCAAGGTCGTTATCGAGAAGTACGATTAGCCAAACAACAATCGGCCCGATTGGATAATTTATTTAACCAAATTGGCGAAAATAAACAACGCATTTTAAATGTGGTGTTAAAAGCAGATGCACAAGGTTCCGTGGAAGCTATTTCCGATGCGCTCTTAAAATTAGCCAATAAAGAAGTGAAAGTGAATATTGTCGTCAGTGGGGTAGGTGGAATCACCGAATCGGATGTCAATTTAGCGATTGCTTCCAATGCTATTATTATGGGCTTTAATGTGCGAGCGGATAGTGGCGCGCGCCAATTGGTAGAACGCGAATGCGTGGATTTGCATTATTATAGTGTTATTTATGATTTAATTGATGAAGTAAAATCGGCGTTAAGTGGATTGTTACAACCGCATTTTGAAGAAAAAATTGTAGGTTTAGCCGAAGTACGCGATGTATTCCGTTCGTCGAAGTGGGGTGCTGTGGCCGGTTGCTTGGTTATAGAAGGCACCATCAAACGAAGCTTGCCTATTCGCGTGTTGCGTAACAACGTGGTTGTTTACGAAGGTGAATTAGAATCGTTGCGTCGTTTCAAAGACGATGTCAATGAAGTGCGCAGCGGTACGGAATGTGGTATTGGCGTCAAAAATTATAATGATGTCAAAGTCGGCGATCAAATCGAAGTATACGAAAAAATCGCAGTAAAACGAACGATATAAATCCCTCATGAGCAAAACCAATCGCCGAAATCGTCGTATCAGTGAATACTTGCAACAAGAATTGGCGCAATGTTTTCAAACCTCTGCTCGTGAGCCTTGGTTTTACCAAGTTACTGTGACAAAAGTGGATTTATCACCCGATTTAAAATCAGCCACCATTTTTTACACATTGATGGATGAATCATTGAAAGAAACGGTTAAAGAAGAACTGGCTAATAAAGCAGGATTTTTCCGTACCGAATTAGCACATCGCTGTGATTTACGCTATACACCGAAATTAAGATTTCAATACGATGACATTCTGCGTGAAGGGGAACGATTATCCAAACTAATCGATGACCTCGGTGTTTCAGAGGAGTAACTCCATGAGCAAACGACGTACGGTAGGCCGTCTTGTTAACGGTTTGCTGATTTACGATAAACCTCCAGCCTTAAGTTCTAATCAAGCCTTGCAAGAAGTAAAACGCCTATTTTTTGCCCGTAAAGCCGGCCATGGCGGCAGTTTGGATCCTTTAGCCACAGGAATGCTGATTATTTGTTTAGGAGAAGCCACTAAATTTTCACAATTTTTATTAGAAGCGGATAAACAATATACCACCACCGCTCAATTAGGTGTGCAAACAACAACAGGAGATTCGGAAGGAGACGTAGTTGAGACACGTCCTATTCCTTCGTTAACGCACGCTCAGGTTGAAAAAGTGTTAGCACAATTTAGAGGAAAAATTTCTCAAGTGCCTTCCATGTATTCTGCATTGAAATACCAAGGAAAACCCTTATACGAATATGCTCGAAAAGGCATCGACATTGCTCGTGAATCGCGCGACATTATGATTTATGATTTGCAATTAGTGGAATTGACGCCTGAGTCATTGCGTTTATCCATTCGCTGCAGCAAAGGCACGTATATTCGCACCCTCGTGGAAGACATTGGTAAAGCAATAGGCTGTGGTGCACATGTCAGTGCTTTACGTCGCGATGCGATAGGCCCTTTTTCTGCCGAGCAAATGGTAACCCGCGAGCAAATTCAAAAAGCCGCGGAACAATCGGCGTGTGATCAATATTTAATTCCCACCGAAACGTTAGTACAGCATTGGCCCAGTTTAAATATTACCTCCATGATGGCTTTTTATATGCAACAAGGCCATGCTGTGCAAGTGCCTAAAGCGCCGACTTCGGGATGGGTCCGCTTAAACGATAAATCTGGCCAATTTATTGGCGTAGGCGAAGTGCTTCCAGACGGCCGTATCGGCCCTAAACGGATCCTCAAGACCACTGAGCACCTAGTCTAGACGTCCTCTCCGAAACTCGGTAAACTAACCCCTTTGTAAAAACCATCAAAAGGAACGTTCCATGAATAAAATGTTATCGACTGTTGCTGCTTTAGCCGTCTCTGCTGCTTTAGTAGTAGGATGTGAAACCAAGGAAGGCACCGGTACATTAGTGGGTGCAACGGGTGGTGCGGCCATTGGCAGCCAATTTGGACATGGGGAAGGGCGTTTATTAGGTGCCGCCGTTGGGGCTTTATTGGGTGGTTTTATGGGTAACCGTATTGGAGCCAGCATGGATGCCAAAGACCAAGCCAACATGCAAAATGCCATTGTTACCACGCCGGTGGGCAGCCAAGCTCAGTGGACTAATGCTCAAACAGGCCGTACGTACACCGTTACACCCGTTAATGAAGCCTCTACCTCCGATGGCTATTGCCGTGAATACCAAACCACTGTAACCGTCGGTGGCCAAGTGCAAAAAGCCTATGGCAAAGCGTGCCGTCAACCCGATGGTCAATGGAAATTAATGAACAATTAATGCTTTCAAAGACTTCAGATGCAATGAAGAAAGAGGTGGCCCAATGCTTTTGTTTTGGGCCATTTTTTTATCCGTGAGTATGAAAAGATGGTGGAACACCTTATAAAAAATTCGTTTATTTCGCGTCCACGCCGCTTGCGTTTAAATCCCACGTTGCGGGCTATGGTACGAGATGTTCTATTAACACCTCATGATTTTATACAACCGCTGTTTGTAAAAGCGAATCTAAAAGAAAAACAACCCATTCTTTCTATGCCCGGTTGTTTTCAGTTA
>DATDVD010000005.1:0-9004 GCA_035290065.1 Coxiellaceae bacterium
CTAATTTAGCCTTCGTGTACATGGCGCTCGTGCGATTTCAAGAAATTTTTTCTAATTTTTGGCAAGCTGCACGTTACGCTGTTGTTACCCGTACAATTGATGGTGTGCCTACCGAAATATTCTACAATACTCGTCTCGCAGCCGTTTTAAATTATTTATTTAATATTGAAATTAAAGATGGGAAAAAACCAGGCAATCCTAAAGAAAATAAAATAGCTAAAATAGGTTTAACCTTGCTTTTTAAAGGTGCTTTTGTCGTAGTAGTCGCCTTATTTTCGCAAGTACCCTTAATCGTTCGATTTTCTGAATTTGTACCTCACGTTCCGGTTTTATTTCAATTGCTTGTAGCCTTCGCCATTACTTCTCGTTTAATAACCGTGGGGCAAAAAGCTTTAGTGCTAGGCCAACGATTTATGGAAAATCTGTTCCGCGGAAATGTGCGGAATTATTTTTTAAACGGCATTAAGCAATTTTTTGTTAACGTCAAATGGGCAGGTGGTTTCTTTGCCTATGTGCGTTTGACGTTTTACCGTCGGGTAAAAGAACGTGTTGAACTACAAGAAATGGGTATGTTGCTGTGGCGCCAAAAGTACGCTCCTTTGGCTGAACAATTTGCTAACGACGCAGCCTTTGATCAATGGGCAATTCCTATGGCAAAGGAAGTGGGTATTCCGCAAGGAATATCTATTCCTGAATTACGCAAGCATGCGGGCCGCGATCGCGTCATGGGCTTTTTATTTTGGCAGGCTAATTTAGGGAAAGATTTTCGCGATCGTTGGGGCCATGATTTATTCACTCGCTGGACTACCTTAGCGGGTGATAATTGGTTAAGTCGTTTCCAACTACATTTTCGACAATATTATCCCTATGCCCGCTGGTATCATTATGCCGCTATTGCTTTTAGAATGGCTGTGGACGTAGTGATGTGGCCTTTTATTATTATTAATGCTGTAGCGGTAGGCTTAGTTGCTGGCCAAGGCCAAGGGCCCCGGTCGCTAGAGAAAAGCTTAGGCTTAAGTCCTGCTATTTCTACTCATTCGGCTATTGGAGGCAATACCAGCGCCTCTTTGTTGTTTAACGTGGATGCCTTTAGGCGAGAAACAAATGCCCGTCCTTTATCCGTGAGTGATGAAAAAGAGGCGACACCCTCTAAGCGCCTTATACCCGATTCTTGGGTACTCTCTTCTTATGGTAAATTGCATGCGGATTGTCCTCCTGCTGCCGTGTGGATGGGGCCGGTTGTGGTGATGGATGATGTAACCCGTTCTGCTGTTTCTTCCTCCTCCAGTACAGGCTCTCCACCCGTTACTCCTCCTCGAGCGCAAGTAAGGGCCTCATCAGCCAACCGTGGAAGTGCATCCAATGGTCGATTACCTGCTATTCCGGGGACACCTCGACTAGCAGGTGATTTTTTAAGTCCCCGTCGAGGACGGGCTCCTGCTGCTCCTGCTGCTTCTATCCCAGGAACTCCCCAACTCCCCCTCCAGCGGCCAACCAGAGTCAAAGGCGGGGTCTAGCTATTTCTCGTCCTTTTGGGAAGATTTTAGATTCATGATCTTCCCATGGTCGTTGCTAAAAATTCCATCCTCGGCCCACGGTATATTTTCATAGGGCGCAGCCGATTGGCTTCCCACCAACGGATATTTGATAATATCGAAGTAGGGGGAGTAATCAAAATCGCTCGGGGTAAACAAGGTGGGATTTCGGCGAATAAATTCTAATCCTTTATCCCCTTTCTCTTGCACCAACGGCAGGAGAGGGAATTTAATCGACGCAAATGCCTCTGCAATTAATAACGAGCAACTAAGACGTGTTTGAACGCCCGCTTGATAGGCAAATAGACTCGAACGCCATTGCCGGGGCAGGATAGGCCAGGGAAATAAAAAACGCGCCAAATCGAAAATATGACGCAAACTGTACTGAACCCCTAATCGAGCGATCACATATCCACTGACTTTCTGAGCCGAGTCAAAATTTAACCCGCGCGGCCGGCAGATACGAACATGATGCTTACGATAAAACGATAAAGGCGTTACGATTACCCCTTTGCCTAGCAAGCTTTCAATCACTAGTTGCTCTTCCGGCGCCCCTTGGTAATGTTTGTAGACCAGCTGTCGAAGGTGGGGATCTTGAATATCGTACAATCGCCCTATATAGAGCGCTGCATGAGTCCAGGGGCTTGAAGAAATCCAGTTAATAACCCGGCTAATACGGCTGCGTCCTTCCACCAATAATACATCCCCAACCCTTACTTCATACTTCATTTGCTCGTAGTTATAGTAAGTAGGATGAGGAGGGTCATAGATTTCTTTTGAAAGCCAACCTATCAGCCCTGTGTTTAATTTTCTAGGTATTAGACCCATGATCTTTCCTTAGAGAAAGAATAATTATAGCGGGTAAACCCCCGGGTGGCGCTGGGTGGCGAATAAATATTTCCCTCAGGCTTCAGCAATTTAGGGAGAGGAATATTATACTGGTTAAATGAAAGGATTCAGTAGGAGAATACTATGTTAGAAGTTATTTTAATTACTCTAGGACTAGCAGCTTTTATTGGGATTTCGCTAGCGGCCATTTTTAGGGGTTTTTTCAAGCGTCGCGATTCTTCTGAAGCTGGGAGAAAGGGTGCTAAGCCTGAAGAAAGAGGGGCAGGGGATGGATCTCATTCTCCAGAAGGGGTAGATCATGCGAGAGGTGCCACACCAGGACGCAATCCGAACGAAGAGTTGCCTGGCCGCACGTATCCTTATGGCTCTGGTAGCAGTGCTATAGGGGCTGGCTCTGTCATTCGTAGAAGAAAACAAGATAATGATTCACCACCTTCCCCCTCACTCTGATAGCCATCGCCCGGGAGCGAGTACCTAATTTTAGTGATTCCTGAGTTCGGCTGAAGCGGCAGCGTAAGCCCAACTCATTTTCCTATTGAACTTCACTTTGCTCAGCCAAACTTACCCCTATTTTTCATGCTTTATTCCTAAAACAAATATAACTGTATGATTAAGAAAAGAATATATTTTCCATTTCAAGAAAATCTTTAATATTACGTTAAGTTACCCCTGTTATTATTTGTTATTAGTGAGATTAAATTTTTAAATGTGAGGTTACTCCCATGACATTGACGGAAAAAGCAACATTAGGTAACGTGGTAATAGCGGTATTATTAGCCGCAGGGGTAGGCCTTTTAACAGCCTTCTTTCCACCCGCTGGTATACTCGCAGTAATTGCTTTAAAAGCAATCGGTATACAACTAGCTTCTTTCTGGATTCCATTTGTGGCCACTGGCTTGGTTTTAGGCGCTTTAGCAGTGCTAGGCGCTATTGCAACCCTAGTGACTGCCCTGGTGCAATTTAAGCGCGAACGTGATGTGGCTGTATCAGCTCGACAACCTGCTGTTGATGAAGCGGTAGCAGCCGCTCTTGCAGAAGAACGAGAAGCAGCGCTTGCAGCACAACAGGAGGCAGTCGTACAGGCAGCAGCAGTAGCCCGGGGTATAGCTGAGCAGGAACGCGATGCGGCAATAGCCGTTCGACAACTTGCTGTTGAGGCAGCGGTAGCAGCCCAGGGTATAGCTGAGCAGCAACGCGATGTGGCAATAGCCGCTCGACAACCTGCTGTTGATGAAGCGGTAGCTGCAGAAAGAGTCCGTTTGGAGTTGGTAGCAAATGCTAGAACAGAAATAGCAGTAGCTCGAGCTCGAGAAACAGGCATGGTTGCGGGTGCAATGCGCGCTGGAACAGTTGATGCTGGAGCACAAAAGGCACAACTCCAAGCAGCTGTTGAACGACTTATAACACCGCTGCAAGAAGAGAATAGGGGTTTAAAAGAGGCAAATGCAATATTGGAAGCAGGAAGAGCGGCGGCAGCAAGAGCGGCAGCAGCAAGCCAAACAGCAGTAGCTGCTGCTACAGGCGCCAGATTAACGGCGGCAAGAGAAGCGTCTATAGGACTGACTCCAGGATGCTCCGTAGCCCCCCCACGAGCTGCTTACGTTGAACCACGCCATGCTGGTGCTGCACGAGGTGCTCTAGTGCTATCAGCAGCAGCTTCAGGTTCTTCTCCAGCTGCTCTAGAGGGAACAGCAGGCGCTGGTGGATTAACAGCTCGTTAATAATATAATGTAATTACAAAAAAGCCGTCTTAAAGACGGCTTTTTTATTCCTAAAAATGCTTAAAATTAAGGAATAAAGTCACCTGGTGGCCAGAGGTGGAATCGAACCACCGACACGAGGATTTTCAGTCCTCTGCTCTACCGACTGAGCTATCTGGCCTTTCTTTAAGATTCAGAAACTTACCTGCTTCACTGGAATTCGTCAAGTAGTCTTGCGGGACTTCCCATTTTTATTAGAGTTAAAGTTGGGCTGTTTTGCTTCCTCTCACACACTTGATTAGCGGCTTTCAATTTTAATGAATTGCCATGTTTCATCGGAAAATCCTAATGTTGTGTAGCAGGAAATAGGTTGGTGAAATATATTATCAGGGCAGACAGGAAATGTTAATGAATCTTCTTTCCGGATAGCTGCTAATGTTACATGCGGTTGATAATACTGTTTTGATGGATTTTCACAGGCAATGGCGTACCGCTCAAGAATAGCGCACGCTTCGTTATGAAGCTTTTTTAAAGCAGGGGTATTTTTAACCGTTAATTCTATCCATTGATATTGTTCAAAAGATTTTGTGCCTATTTTTGCTTGAAGTTTAAGCAATGAGAAAAAATGGTGTTGATTGGATAAGCGTTGAAATTCTTTTTTTAATATTTCTAGTAGAGCATTATCTCTTACCATAAATTGACAAAGAGTGATATGAGGGAGGCTATTGGACCCCAGTAAATAGGCAGCTTGATGAGAATGATAATATCGATGGGCTAATTCAATAAATATAGAGGGATTTTCAAGAATAAGGGCAAAATTACAGCGCATAATAAAAATATTTGTTTTCCTAAAAAATTTTAGCAAGGTAATGGCTTGAAATTATATATTTTTTTAATCCGGCCTTAATGTTATCACTCTTTATTACGAATATTAACCATTAAAAATCGCTCATGCTTCTAACTTTAAATATTTAGCTACCAGGGATAGAGAACCCCCTTGAATAAACATGGAAGTTAGAACGATGAAAAAAACCAAATTGAAAATAACTTCTGCTTTTGCTATTCCTGCTACCAAAGGAAACGTAGCCAAAATAATAGGGACAGCGCCACGCAAACCTACCCACGATACAAGCAGTTTTTCTTTAAACTGTAATTGACTACTAAACGAGGTGAGGGCAAAAACACTCACAGGCCTTGCCACAAACATTAAAAATGCCGCTACTAGAATATCAACGCCTGCCACTTGTAAAAGGGTGGAAGGAAATACCAAAAGCCCCAAGGTTAAAAACATGCCTATTTGCATCAGCCACGTCAGCCCATTATGAAAGCTGATAAGTTCTTTTTTACGTGCAAACGCCTGGTTACCTAAAACAAGCCCCGCTAAGTAGACGGATAAAAATCCATTTCCTCCGAGCAAGGCTGTCATACTGTAGATAAATAAAGCACTCGCGATTGTAAAAACCGGATATAAGCCTTCATATTCTAAATTAATTCGCTGTATCATCCAAAAAATGCTGTAGCCTAAGGCAAGCCCGAACACTGTCCCTAAAATCATTTGCATGAAAAACATACCGAGTAATGGGAGGAGGGAAGTGTGAGGCAAGGTCAGAAATCGGATAAATCCAATGGTTAATATAATAGCCATAGGATCGTTACTGGCCGATTCAAATTCAATTAAGTGTTTAAGTTTTTCAGTGATTTTAACGCTTCGAGCACGGAAGATGGCAAAAACCGTGGCAGCGTCTGTAGAAGCGACAATGGAACCTAACAGTAAACTTTCCAGCCAGGTAAAGTGCAACAAATAATGAGCCGCCCAGCCTAAAAGAAGAGCGCTCATTATGACGCCGAACGTGGAAAGCAGTAGGCCGTTGACAAGGACGTGGCGAATGCTCTGCCATTGAGTATCTAATCCCCCTGAAAAAAGGATAAAAACCAGGGCAATGCTGCCTACGAATTGAGCAATATGAGGATTATCAAAATGAATTCCGCCAATTCCCTCAGAGCCGGCTAACATACCAATAACCAGAAACAAGAGCAAAGCAGGAACCCCTAACTTGCTGGAGGCTTTGCTTGCCAAAATACTTAAGAAAAACAAAATAGAGGCAACAAGAGAAATATATTCGGTGTGAAGCATAGACTATCTGAAATCCTTCTTTATCCCTCTTGGTTATATATAGCAAACTTTCTGGCCTGATTCCATTAAGATAAATGGCGTTAATAAAAGATTCGTGGGTAAAGCCTAAGACAAGAGAGCGCTTTAAAGGGAGGTGAATCCAGTAGGTTTTTGACTGCCTTCGCCAAAGAAATATTTTTGCATTTCTTCTTCGAGAAACTTTCGAGATTGAGGATCGATAAGGCTAAGGCGGTATTCGTTAATCAACATGGTTTGATGGGCTAACCATTCTTGCCAAGCAGGTTTGGAAATTTCTTCATAGATACGTTGACCCAACGGCCCGGGATAAGGAGGCCGAGGCAATTGTTCCGCTTCTTTACCTAACTTTTTGCAGAAAATCATAGGAGCCATATTTATTTTTCCTGTAGCCTGGATTGAGTATTGCAAAAATCCAGAAAAAGAGGGCTTTTCTTCCTGGATTTTTGCAATACTCAATCCAGGCTGCTGAAAATCATTTATTAACTTCCGGCATATTCTTTAAGTCTGTTTAGAATTTTTTTAATAGGAGCCGGCAAGCCGCCCGGTAGTTTATCTCCTTCTTTATACCAAACTTGTGTGTCTGATTCCATGCAGGAAAGAGAAGGGCGTGTTATTTTTACATAGCGCGGATGAATAGTTAATTCGTAATGGCTAAATGCATGCTTAAGTAAAGGTAAATTATCAATAGCCCTGATACGGCTAGGGTAGCGAATTTGTACCCATTCTCGAATACTTTGCTCAAGCGAGCACTCAGGCAAACTCCACAGTCCTCCCCAAATACCCAGAGAAGGACGCTTTTCCAGCAAAATACGTTCTCCATCGCTTAAAACAATCATCACCACGGATTTCTGGGGACGTTCTTTTTTAGGTTTTGCGCTAGGATATTGAGTTTCCACTTCCATCGCATGGGCTTGGCACGTTTTTTCCAATGGGCAGTGAATACACTGAGGCTGAGTGCGTGTGCAAATACCCGAACCCATATCCATTAACGCTTGGTTATAATCACCGGTTCGCTCAGAGGGCGTATATCGCTCACTCATTTCCCATAATTTTTTCTGAACGCTAGGTTCCCCCGCCCACCCTGAAATAGCAAAATAACGCGCTAATACCCGTTTAACATTTCCATCCAAAATGGGAGTAGGAGCGCCCATACTAAGAGAAAGAATAGCGCCTGCGGTGGATCGTCCTACACCTGGCAGCTGTATTGCCGCCTCCAGCGTATCTGGAAAACGCCCCTTATATTCTTTATCAATAATTTTAGCGGTTTTATGTAAGTTTCTAGCTCTAGAATAATATCCAAGCCCTGACCAAAGAGCCAATACCTCGTCTTCGGGAGCTCCAGCCAATGTTTTTAAGGTGGGAAAGCGCTTCATAAAAGCAGCATAATAATCAATAACAGTAGCCACCTGCGTTTGCTGCAGCATAATTTCAGAAACCCAAACACGATACGGTGTGGGATTTTGCTTCCACGGCAACTGGTGACGACCGAATTGATCGTACCATGCGAGTATGCGTCGACCAAAAGGCCTAGGAGTTAAAGGGAGTGTTCTCATCGATTCCGTTATTTATTGCCGCCCGTTAAGGTATCCAAAAGACCTCCCACGGCTTCGCCAATCGCTTTTCCATTGGGACCTGCTACATTTTCAAGCTGCTTTGTAATCGTCGTTTTTACCACATTTTTTACCAAAGGTCCGATATCCGGCTGAATGGAAGGATCGTTTAAGCTGCCGCTCACCACTATAGGAATTTGCAAACTATCGTTGCTGGAGGCTGTGGTAATCACGCGATAGCTAATGGTGTTTTGCACCAAATTAATTTGTCCTTTTCCAGCAGCATTAACCGTAGAGCCACTTAATTTCATATCACTATTGCTCACCACTCCCTTATTAATACTAAAAGAGGCGGTCAATTTATCAAAGGAAGTCTTGTTACTGTTGGTGCCTGTAAAACCCGTTTGGTTAATGAGCGACATAGCGTGGCCCACCCAGTAATTAAGGTCTATGCCGTAGAGCACCCCTTCGGTGACTTTAACCGAACCCTTGCCAGAAAGGTGGCTTAACCAATTCTGAGTCGTAGTACCGGAAGTGGCGAGGGAGGCCTTAAAATTCAGAACACCTGAAACCACCATGGCATTTGTTTGAGATCCATTTTGCATTTGAATACGCGCGTCTTCTATTGCAATAGAAGGCAAGTTGACGCTATCAAAGTAAAAGTGCGTGGCAGAGGGTTTAGGTGATTGGCCCGGTTGGTTAACAGCTTTAGAAGTAGCATTGACACTCGAACCGCGGCTCCAATTTTGCCAGTTAGCCCCAGCACTGTTTTTAATTAACTTAATATCGGGATCTTTAATTAAGACCTTCCCGAATTCTAAATGTGCTGAAAACAAAGGAATAACTCTTACTTTTAAATCAATTTCATGAATGGTAGCAAAGGGTTGTTGAGCCGAAAAACCCGGGGGATTGCTAATTTGCACCCCTTTTAATTGCACGCCCAGCCAGGGAAATAAGGAAAGAGAAGCATCCTTCAGGCTTAGTTGGCGCTGGGTTTTCTGGTAGAATGCCTGGCTTATTTGGGCTTTGTATCGGCTAGGTTCTAAGAAAATATATAAAAGAATGGCACTAGCAATAAAAAACACGCCAAGACAGCCTAAAATAAATGAGACAATAACTTTTACAGGACGCGCCATAGAAGGTTCTCCTCAATCAAAGAATACATGCTACCGAAAGTGGATGGAAGAATCTAGCCCCATGAAAAACAGTATTAAATCA
>DATDVD010000006.1:0-2330 GCA_035290065.1 Coxiellaceae bacterium
CACAAGGTTTATCATGAAGAAAGAAGGGCAGACCGTGGTCTGCCCAGAAACCTGCACAAGGTTTATCATGAAGAAAGAAGGGCAGACCACGGTCTGCCCCTACAGGATTTTGTAAGCTCTGAATTCAGGCTAGGTTTAGGCATTTTCTTTAAACAATGATATGATTTTATCAGTTAATTTTTCACGGAAGAACAAGGCATGGAGACTATGACAGAACCCGCGCTTGATTTAATGGACATCCGCTCAGAAACGGGTGAATTAGTGATGCGTTTTTCGCCACAACACGGTGGCACTGCTACTTCGTTGCAGTTTCAAGGACAAGAATTATTATACACACGCCCTTCTTTTGGAAAGACCCATAAATTAGATCTCGACGGCGGTTTTCCGTTTTTATTTCCCGTATGCGGGCGATTAGAGCGCGGTGGAAAACTAGGCCGCTATTCTTATCATCACAGCTATTATGATTTACCCATCCACGGCTTTGCACCGTATTTAGCGTGGGATGTGATTAATCGCGATGCGCATCAGTTAGAATTGCAACTCACCCATTCCGAAAAAACGCTCCCGCATTACCCCTTTCATTTTACCGTATGCTTGGATTACCAACTCACTGGCCGTGAATTAATTTGCAAACAAACCGTGATTAATTGTGATACCAAACCCATGCCCTATTCGTGTGGTTTTCATCCCTATTTTCGTGTGGAGGATAAAGCGCGTACTTTGTTAAAGTATGATGTGGTGAAATGTTTCGCCTATAACGAACGATTAACCGATGTCATAGGAGAAAAACCCTGTTTTAATTTACCCACGCCGTTAAATAATCCTGCTCTTAATGAACAATTAACGATGATAGGTCCTAATAAGAAAGTGCAACTTCAATTTCCCGATGGGCTGGTATTAATTTTAGAAGCTCAAGGTTTAGAAGAAGCGAATATGTTTCCCTATATCCAACTGTATCATCGTGCCGATGAGCCTTTTTTTTGTGTAGAGCCTTGGATGAGTGTACCCAATGCGTTAAATACTGTTTCGGGTATGCGTTGGCTTTTGCCGGGCCAAACAGAGCATGCGGTCATCAGACTATCCATTCAGAAAAGTTAAAATTTTCTTAAATGCGAAAGAGTATCATCCTCAACTACTTGAATTATTTGACACTTCCCTTTTCTTTCCTTACTCTGATCAAGCTTAAAAACCAAAAGGAGGAAGGATTATGGGATTTTTTGAAGCAGTGGCAGGAGGAATCAGCGTAGCATCTGGACCGTTTTTTGGTATAGTTTCTGTAACAATTATTAATGAATTCACTGACATCTCTAAGGAAAAAATTGCTTGGGAAGATAGAAAAAATGATGTTGACTTGGACGAGGCAATTCTTAGAGCGGTAGAAGAAGCTATCGCTTATGGGGCAAGTTGCAAGCTTCGACCGGAAGGAGAAAAGCCCTTGGCGCAGGGGAGCCAAATTCAAAGAGGAAGTGGCCCCGTTGAATCGTGGCTTGATGACAGTCCTCGTACTCAAACTGCTTGGCAGACCATTAAAACAGGATTAACTTTTGGATTAACTGTCTTTGGTAAAAAATACCCTATTGCTGGGTCAATAGTGGGTGGATCAGTGGCCGCTGCCGGTATAGTAGGAGGAGGATTTGTATTAGGTGGCTTTTTACCCGAAGGTGTAGGTGTTTTAACCGCAGGGCTGAGTTTTTATGGAGGAACTTTATTTAAGACGGGCCTTGACGTCATAGCCAAGAAACGTAAAGGGGAATTATTAGCCATAAAATTTCGCGCACGTACTTTAGCTTTGATTAGTAGAGCCTTGGAGCATGGTATTCATGTAAGGTTTGCTGCCCTGCCAGTTGATGGTGAGGTTATACGTTTAAATGAAGATGATTTAGATGCAGACGTTGATGCGCGCCTACCCGATAAAACAACTCGTATAATATTAAGAGAAATTGTTTTTAGTGCATTGCTGGCTGAAAAAAAAGCAAGAAGAGTGGGAGAGACTCGCCTTGTGGACGATTTATTCTTTGCTGATATTCCAACGGTTGCTGATTATACGAGAGTGCTGGATGTGGTTACGCATGCACTCTATGATGTAACTGCAGCAAGAAATCCACAATTTGAAGAATTACGCACTAGAGTAAATCGACTAAAACGTTCATTGAATGAACAGCATGTTCGAATAGAGATAAGAGGAGAGGCACATCCTGTGCCGGTAGATCGCATAGCCGCCGCCGCAGGTATTGCAGCGGTAGAGGGCGAAGTAAGAAGAGTGGTAGCTCCAGCCGTACGAGTAGCTATAGGTCCAGCGGTTGATGCGGCGGTAGGCCCGGCGGTCGATG
>DATDVD010000007.1:0-15353 GCA_035290065.1 Coxiellaceae bacterium
GTTCGATAACCGGGTAAGCAGCGCAAATGGGTTTCGATGCGGGTGGCTTCCAAAGCCTCTTTTAACAGATGGCTTTCAGGATCGTCCCCAATCACTCCCATTAAAAGGCTTTGCCCCCCAATCGCTTCAATATTTAAGGCGACGTTAGCGGCCCCCCCGGCTTTATTGTCATGAGTCTGGATATTGACCACGGGCACAGGGGCTTCCGGCGAAATGCGAGAGGTATCGCCATACCAATAGCGGTCTAGCATCACGTCTCCATACACCAGAATGGAAACAGGGTCAAAGTTAGGGATACTGATATCTTCCATCAAAAGCCTGATAAGTTGTATTTAAGATCAATATTTTGCACAATGGGAAGCCCCAGCACAAGGACTAACGGAAAAAATGACTGAAAAAACCATTGATTTAAGCGTGATCCTGATTTGCTATAACGAGGCTAAGCGGATCGAGCGGTGCCTTGACTCGGTTAAATGGGCTAAGGAAATCATTATCTTAGACTCCGGCAGCACGGATAATACCGTTCAACTTTGTAAAGCCTATACCGAGCACGTTAGCGTGACAGACGATTGGCCAGGGTACGGCCTGCAAAAAGCGAGGGCTTTAGCAAAAGCGACCCACGAGTGGGTTCTGTCGATCGATGCCGATGAAGTGGTCACCCCTGAGTTAAAAAATGAAATTGAACAGGCTATTAAAAATACTTCCTGCTCAGGGTATAAGCTCCGACGCCCTTTACTATTTTATGGCAAGCTTATTCGATATGCCGATGGGGCTAGCCATACGCTCCGTTTATTTCAACGAACGAAAGGTCATATTTCATCGGATATCGTGCATGAAACGATTCAAGTCGACGGCCCTGTGCGCTCTTTAAAATCACCGCTTTTACATTATTCTTTCGATGATATCAGCGATCTACTCGCTAAAATGAATCGATATTCTTCCTTAAGCGCCCAGAAAAAACACCAACAAGGAAAAAAAGGCGGCTTATTTACGGCTATCACCCATGCAGCTTGGTTGTTTATTCGAATTTATTTTATTAATTTGGGATGTTTAGATGGAAAGGCGGGATTTGTACTGGCGATGGCTTTTGCTGAAACAGCTTATTATCGATATATAAAATTATTGTATCCTGACCAACTCATTTGAATTTTTAGAACTGTTTAACCAACGAAACAGAACGGCGCTGACTTCCTCGGGGGTAATCTCATTAATGCAATGGCACTGAGAGTATCGACACGCTTCACAGTTTTTATTTACGCATAATATTTCTGCTTTTTCTCCCACCGGTCCCCAACGGCCTGCATGAAAAGGACGTATAGGTGCGTATAATCCCAAGGTATGAATGCCTAAATTAGCCGCTAAATGTACAGGGCCTGTGCTCGCTGCAATTAAACCATTAGCTTTAGCGATAAAAGTCATTAATTCTTCGAGAGACATTTTTCCAGTTAAATCATTCAAGCGATCGAAATGGCGAGCCATTAGAGAAGATCTAATCAGTTTTCCTTCTTCTTCGGAGCCTGTAACAAAAATCTTAAATTTTTCGTCGGGTAATAATTCTACCAATCGAGAAAAATTTTCAAAAGACCATTCAATGTGTTGGCCTCGAGTTTTTGGATGAAGAATAAGGTTAAATCGATGAGGATCCAGTAAATTCAAAAAAGGATTTTTTTCTGCTACAGAACCAGATTTAAACGCGCGTAAGGCAGAAATTTCCTTTAATGAAAATTTTTTTTTAACACCAAATCTTTTTAAAAATTTCATATCCAATTGCGTTTCATGCAAATTGGAACCGGACGAACGAACATAAGTAAAACGATTGCAGGTCATCCAATGGTACAAACGACGTGAATTACCCAAACGAATAGAAATACCCGCTTTTTTCGCTAACTGAGCGATATCACGTCTGGGATACACATGAATAATAATATCCGCTTTATAATCTGCTAATTTTTGTGCGGCATCACCCGAAGATTCAATAATTTTTTCCCAGGGGATAAATTCATCAATATCGGGGTAAAAGCTAACCAACGATTGGGTATAGGTTTTCCCCATTAATAAAATCACGCAGGTAGGGTCAATTTTCTTCAAAGCACTGGCCAAAGGAAGACTAAAAGTAACATCCCCAATTTGATTGGTTTTACTGATAATAATGCGTTTTTGATGAATATTAATCATACAGTAATTTTTCTAATACACGCTGAGGAGCTATTTGATGCATACATTGCATGTTTTCTTTTTCTTCGAGAGGACATTCTCGTTCAAAGCACGGTCGACACGGTACATTAGCTGAAAGAAGACTCGCCTTCGTAGTAAGCGGTGGCGTAAATTCCGACGAGGAAGAGCCGTAGAGAGCGATAACACTTTTATCCAAGGCCGCCGCTATATGCATTAAACCTGAATCGTTAGTAATCACTGTTTTTGCAAAACTCATTAAATCGATAGCCTGTGTTAAGGTGGTTTTTCCAGCAAAATTACAGCAGCGAAAGGCTGTTTGGTGTTGAATCGTGTCTGCAATGGCTGCATCCTTAGAGGAGCCTAAAATCCACACCTGCCAACCGGCTTGCAATACTTCATTGGCCACCTTGGCATAATAATCGGCAGGCCATTGTTTGGAGGGACCAAATTCAGCGCCAGGACACAAAATTAAAATCGATTTATCGTTATCTACTTTAAATTCTGCCGCTACTTTCTGCTTTTCTACCTCCGAGGTATGCAAAACGGGCAGAAGAATAGGATGAGGCAAGGCAGCGATATCCTTAGGATAGGCCAATGCAACAAAACGCTCGACCATTTTGGGCCACTGTCGTTTATTCAAAGGACGGGCATCATTTAATAATCCATAGCGCATTTCTCCTACCCAACCTGTTCGTTTAGAAATGCGTGCAAAAAAAGGAACAAGGGCTGATTTAAAGGAATTAGGTAACACAAAAGCTTGTTGATAACGGCGCTGAAGCGAACGTCCCAATTGGAAACGCGCTTTTAAACGAAACTGCTGGTGTTTAAAGGGGGATTCTAACGCTTGATCGACTTCTGGCATGCGATCCAATAAAGGCTTGCACCACAAGGGGGCTAATACGTCAATGGAAACACTCGGGGTTTGATGTTTCAAGGTTTTGAAAAGAGATTGGGCCATGACCATATCACCGACCCACGCAGGGCCTACCACCAAAACGCGTGCAGAAGGCTCAATCGACAAGGACATACTCCGCACTACAATACGGACAAATGACGCGTCCTGCCTCTTCCAGGGGCAAATAGACGCGCGGA
This sequence comes from Coxiellaceae bacterium, assembly GCA_035290065.1. Lineage (GTDB taxonomy): Bacteria > Pseudomonadota > Gammaproteobacteria > Coxiellales > Coxiellaceae > DATDVD01. Next base: position 3,268 of record DATDVD010000007.1, read on the forward strand.
TGGGCATCCCATACGCGCTGATTGTCCATAGGACAACTCACCGGTAAATCAGCACGATGAACTTCGTAAAGGCGAGACTGGCACGCGGGTTTCATTGATCACTCCCTAAAAACCAGGATTCTACCATTATTACAAGCAAAAAAAAGGAGGCATAAAGCCTCCTTTTTTATCGATCTCAAAAATGCTAATTACATAGCAAATTTGTAACCTACAGTCGCCATCAAAATGCTGACGTCACGAGTTTCGAGATTTGAATTTTTGGTATCACCCGCAAAGAAATCCCACTCAAGACCTGCATAGATTTGAGGTGTAAAGCTGTAATTAACACCTAAACCGAAGAATGGTTCCCAGCTATGCTCAGTACTAGCAGTTCTAGAACTTAGCAAACTAGTGTCTACTTTAACATGTTGGTATCCGATACCCACTTTAGTATAAAGCGTTGTATCTTGATACACTGGAATAGAAATACGGCCAGCCGCATAACTCATCCATTGTTTAATTTTCAGATTAGCGCCGCTTTCAGAATACTTAGCGGGCCAAATGTAGAAACCACCCAATTCAGCAGCTAAGTAGTTATTAAATGAATAACCTACTGCTAAGCCAGGAGTAAAACCCCAGTTACCACGAGACCAGCTACCGCCAGCATCTGTACCTAAAGCGTGTTTCCAACCATAGTAAGCATAACCTATGTTCAATTGAGCATAAGGGCCTACGTTAAAGTCACTATGAGCAGGAGAGCTGTAAGCACCCGCGGGGGCACCACCAGCTAAAGCAGCGGTTGAAACAAGTCCAACGCCTGCAGCTGCTAAAATAAGAAGTTTTTTTACCGACATTATTACTTCCCCTTTTGTTTAAACAGATTAGTTAACAAATAAGCGGCTGCATTTTACATGACAGAAACTTACTTGTAACCTTTCCCCTTTTGTTGCAGGTGCAACAAACAACGCAAACAGCATAACCAATTTTATACAAATAAATCAAGTCTTTTTATTATTTTTGAAACAATTTCTTTCATTTCCTCTCAAAACTGAAGTAAAAAATGAAAAATGTGGGGAAAATCTTACATAATTGTGCGATTAAACCTGCACATAATGGGGTTTTATTTTTAACCACCGTTGTGCCAATCTGTGGATAACTTGTGGATAACTAATCTGTAGTTGCTGGGATAGCGCTTGTACCTGAGGTAAACAATGAACATCCCGCACTAAATTAGCTAATTTGAATGATTGCCCTCCCGTTTGCTGAGTCCCTAAAATATCACCGGCGCCCCGTAATTCTAAATCCCACTCACTTAAACGAAAACCATCGTGACATTCCCGCACATAATGTAAACGTTTATGTGCTAGTGGCGATAAAGGTTTTCGATACAGCAACACACAGTGGCTCATTTTTTCCCCTCGCCCTACTCGACCGCGTAATTGGTGCAATTGGGATAAACCATAACGTTCCGCATTTTCAATAATGATTAACGTCGCGTTCGGTACATCCATCCCTACCTCAATCACTGTCGTCGCCACTAGCACATGGAGATCTCCCTTTAAAAAAGTGTTCATCAGAAGCTCTTTTTCTGCCGATTTTACACGGCCATGCAGCAAGCCAATTTTCAACATAGGCAAATGCTTTTTTAATAATTCTGCAGTTTTTTCTGCAGCTTGTGCTTCCAAGGTTTCAGAATCTTCAATTAAACTACACACCCAATAGGCTTGTTCACCTTTGAGACAGTGTTCTTTTAAACGCGCAATTAGAGCTTCTCGTTTTTCATTGCCCATTAATACAGTATTAATAGGTTGGCGTCCCGGGGGCATCTCATCGATGAGGGAATACTGTAAGTCGGCATAGAGCGTCATGGCTAACGTTCGGGGAATGGGTGTGGCTGTCATGATAAGCTGATGAGGATAAACAGTTCCTGTTTCCCCTTTTGCTTTTAATAAAAAACGTTGATGGACACCAAAACGATGCTGCTCATCAATAATAATTAAGGCCAGTTTTGGAAAATGAACATGGGATTGAAATAAGGCATGCGTGCCAATAATAATTTTCGATTGATGAATGGCGATATTGTCTAATGTTTGTTGCCGTTCCGAAGAAGAAAGACTTCCTGTCAGTAAAGCAACCGTTTCAAGGGGAAAATGCTCTGATAATAATTTTTTAAAGGTTCGATAATGTTGTTCCGCCAATAATTCGGTGGGTGCCATTAAAGCCACTTGAAAATCGGAGGCTGCTGCTTGTAGCGCACTCAACATGGCGACGAGCGTTTTTCCTGAACCTACATCTCCCTGTACTAATCGCATCATCGGATAGGGATTTTTTAAATCGCTTTTAATTTCTTTCCACACGCGTTTCTGTGCTGTGGTTAAAGAAAAAGGTAATGTAGAAATCCATTCGTCTGGTGTTTTGTCGTTGGCCAATGAATGTGCGCGTTGATGTTGGTGATGTAACTTTAATCGTGCTAAATAACTGTGATGAGCGAGTAATTCTTCAAATACTAGACGCTGTTGCATAGGATGTTTACCCAACATTAAGGCTTCTGTATCCGCATCCACAGGGGGTTGATGAATATAAATCAAGGCTTCTTCTAACGTCACGAACTGCAAAGAAGTCATTATTTCTTCAGGCAATTCATCGGGAAGAAAATGGACTTGCTGTAATAAGGTTAAGGCTTGTTGCATCAGTTTTCGTAACAGAGATTGTGATAATCCCTTTACTAAAGGGTAAACCGGTGTCAAAGAATGAGAAAGGGGTGGGGGCGAATCTTCTTCAAATAACTGATATTCCGGATGAATCATTTCAAGACAAGACGATCCTTGATGAATTTCTCCAAAACACCGAATTCGCAAAGAGGTTTGTTGAAAGGTTTTCAATTGAGCAGCATTAAAATGAAAGAACCGCAACAAAATACCACTGGTTTTATCCTGTAAACGACACAGTAATTGCGAACGGCGCGTACGAATAATGCGGGCTTGTGTGACATACCCTTCAATTAAAACAGAATCACCTATTTTTACCGAACGAATGGGCAAAACACGCGTGCGATCTTGGTAACGCAGCGGTAAATGCAGTAAAAGATCTTGCAGGGTATGAATACCTAATCGTGCAAGATGCTCGTGGATTTTAGGCCCCACGCCTTTTAGTTGGCTCACGGGCCATTCTGGCAGAAGGGAAGTGGTAACAGTATTCATTGTATTTTCAGTCTAACGAATTCGTGTGATTTTTACTACCGTTCTTAGTTGACGGAGTCGTCGGATAATATTGGCTAAATGCAGGCGATTTTTAGTTAAAAGGCGAAAATGAACGAAATGATGTTGATCATCGCGAGAAACTACTCGAATATCATCAATATTCGAATCCATATCAGAAATAATAGCTGAAATTTTAGCCAATGCACCGGCTTTATTAATAATTTGTAACTGAACTTTCGTTTTAAATTCGCCTCGTGTTTCTTCCGACCAGCGCAAGGGTAAGGCTCGTTGCGGTTGTTCCCGTAATTTTTTAATTTTCCGACAATTGGCCGCATGCACCAGAATGCCACGTCCTGCTCGCAAAATACCGACAATAGGATCACCGGGAATGGGGTAACAACAATCGGCGAAATGAAGCACCATGCCTTCTGTGCCTTTAATCACGACCGCAGTATCCTGTAAGGGCGCCAGAAGAGGCGTAACAGTGCCTGTTTTTTGTAAATCACTGGCAGCTTGTAATTGGCTTACCACCACTTCTGCCATTCGATTACCTAAACCAATATCTTCGTAAATATCGTCGAGCGTTTGCAATTGAGCTTCCGCTAACACCATTTGCCAAGCCGTTTTAGAAATACGTCTGGGCAATTGCCCAACATTTTTGAGAGCACGTTTTAGCAATTGTTTGCCTAATTGAACGGATTCTTTTCGACGTTGGCCTTTTAAAAAATTACGAATAGCACTGCGGGCTTTGCTGGTGACCACAAAATCTAACCAGGCAGGATTGGGACGCCCTTCGCTTGACGTAATCACTTCCACCGTTTCACCGCTGGATAATTGATACGAAAGGGGTGCATATTGGCGATTTACTTTCACCGCTACACACGCATTACCTACATCGTTATGAATGGTATAGGCAAAATCAATGGCAGTGGCGCCATGGGGTAATTCAAGAATACGGCCCTTGGGAGTAAAAACATAGACTTCATCGGGAAATAAATCTACTTTTACGCTTTCAATAAATTCCAGTGAGCTATTGGCCGTTTGCTGGAGTTCTAATAAATTTTTTAACCATCGTTGTGTGCGCACTTGAGCTTTATTAGGAACATGATGGCCAGCCTTATATAACCAATCAGCCGCAATACCACTGGTGGCCATGTGATGCATTTCTTCTGAGCGAATTTGTACTTCAATAGGTAATCCATAAGGACCAAATAAAGTAGTATGCAAGGATTGATAACCATTGGCTTTCGGAATAGCGATGTAATCCTTGAAACGTTCCGGCACAGGTTTATATAAATTATGAGCAACACCGAGTACGCGATAGCAAGTATCCACATCTTTGACAATAATTCGAAAGGCATACACATCCATGATTTCATGAAATGTCAGTCGTTTGGTGCGCATTTTTCGATAAATGCTGTATAAATGTTTTTCTCGACCAATGACTCGAACGGTTTGAATGCCGGCTGTTTCTAAACCTTTTTTTAAGGTTTCTTCAATTAAATGGAGAACTTTTTTACGATTACCTCGCGCTTTTCGTACTTCGGTTCTTAAAATACGATAATGGAGAGGATGAAGAGCTTGGAAAGCAAGTTCTTCTAATTCCACAGAAAAATCTCGCATACCTAATCGTTTGGCAATAGGGCCAAAAATTTCCAAGGTCTCGCGTGCTTTTCGCCGACGTTTATCAGGAGGCAATGAGCCGATGGTTCGCATATTGTGTAAACGATCTGCCAATTTCACTAAAATCACACGAATATCATTAGCCATGGCCAAAAACATTTTGCAAAAGTTTTCCGCATCGGCTTCGGCTTGGTTGAGAAATTCAATTTGAGTTAATTTGCTGACACCATCCACTAATTCTGCTACTTCTTCTCCAAAGGCATTGGCTAAGATAATTTTTTCAATGGACGTATCTTCTAGAACATCATGCAATAAACCCGCCATAATGGTTTGGGGGTCAAGTTGCATATCAGCCAAAATACAGGCCACTGCGACAGGATGAGTAATATAAGGTTCGCCCGTACGGCGCTTTTGACTTTCATGCGCTTTAAATGCTACATAATAAGCTTGTTTGATGGTATTGATATCGTCAGGCGGTAGATATTCTAAACGGCGGCGTAACTTTTTAAAGAGTCGCACTCAATTCCCCGTGTTCATTGCCTTGACTGGAGGAGACTGGTTATTCCTCAAGATTCATCCGAATCACTTTCATCGGAGAGTTTTTCAACTATTTCCTGAGATTCAAACACAATGTTTTCTTCCAAGATAGGATCTTCCAACGTAATTTTTTCGCGCACGTTAATACTTTCTTTAGAAAAACTAACCGCGGTTTCTTCTTCCACTTCACGATCAATCGTGATATCAAAGCCGGCAGCAATTTCCCGAAGCGCAATAACGGTGGGCTTATCATTATCGAGAGGAACCAAGGGGTCCACTAATCCAAGCTCTAATTTACGCGCCCGTTCAGAGGCTTTTAGGACCAGATCAAATCGATTTTCAACGTACTTTAAACAATCTTCTACGGTTACACGGGCCATGGGAGCTATACCTCTATTGGGTTGGAAACTTGTTAATATACAGAAGCATGCTCCCCTCGTCTAGAATTTCTATGCTAATAAATTGTGGATAAGGTCCGCATGTAAGGTAGCTTGAACGAGCGTTCGTTGTCGAGCTGCCAAGACAATATCCTCTAACATCCTGATTGAATGATCAAAATTTTCGTTAACGAGTAAATAATCAAACTCATCGTAATGGGAGATGGTTTCTCGAGCTCCCGCCATTCGGTGGTCGATGATCTCATGACGGTCTTGAGCTCGTCTAATGAGGCGCTCTTTAAGGGCTTTTACCGACGGGGGGAGGATGAAAACCGTGATGGCACGGGGATATAGATGCTTAATGGAGCGGGCCCCTTGCCAATCAAGCTCGAAAAGAATATCAATCCCTTGGGCCAATGTCTCTTCTACCCACTGTTTGGTTGTCCCATAATATTTACCAAACACTTCGGCATATTCTAAAAATTCGCCTTGTTTAACCATTTCCTTAAATCGGGTTTCAGGAACAAAAAAATAATCTTGCCCTTCTACATCATCAGGGCGAGGAAGCCGAGTGGTATGGGAGACGGAGACTTGAATACGATCCATGTCTTTTACCACTGCATGGATCAAGCTGGTTTTACCAGCACCCGAAGGAGCGGCGATGACAAAAAGATTGGCTGTTGCATTCATGTAAAATGGCCTTCTACGGGGCACTTGCTACAGCCCGCATTGAATTATAAAGCCGATCTCTGGCTTTTCCGTCAAAATAACCTAAATATTCCTGAATCATCGAAAGAGGCATAGGTTTCTGTTCATACTGATTAGAATTGACTATCTGCTTTAATTTTTGTTGTAACTCTTCGCTCGAATAAACCAAATCGAATACATCAAAATATCGGTGAAAATAAACATTCGAATTAAAATAGACATCCACTGCTTCTGCAAAAAGAGGCATAATAACGGGGGTTCCGAATAATTTTGCTTCTAAGAGGGAAGTCGAATTAATGCCGATCACCACTTTTGCGTTGGAAAGCAGTTCATACATTGATCCTTCATTAGTCACAGTAAGATTGGAAATGGAATCCAATTCTATATTAAGGCGATCATGAACAGCAATTCTAATCGCCTCCACCCAATCGCCTAGCCATTTTGTTTTAATAATAACCGAAACATCTGGATTTTCTAGCGCAAATTGGGCAACAGCTGAATGCAGGATATCGAAATACTTGATAAATCCAATTCCTAATTCTCGATCAAAATATCCATTATTGGCCTTATCGGTATAAATGCCACCCATACGAAAATTAGGAGAAAATAAAACTATTTGTTTTTTGGGTTGAGGCTTTGCTTGTTGGAGCAAATGATAAAATTCATCCATACGGGGCACTCCTATTACTTCGACTTGACTAGGTTCACATATTTTTCCCGCCACTAATAACTCCTTGCTTAACTGATTGTATACCAATACTCGCTTGGCTTTTGTATACCATTTTTGATCGAGATAAAGATCTGCATATTCTTTAAAAATAACAGGATCAATAGTACTTTCTTTATGAATAACAAAAAAAGGTAGGCCTACTTCACCACAAGCTGTTTCCCATTCTTTATCATTAATATAAGCAAAGCCGCCCGTCATAACCACATCAAAGTGCCACCATTTTTTAAATGGCGATAATTTTTTTAATAAACTTACTAAATAACAATGTAAGGAGTGGCGAATTTTTTTCACCTCCGGAATCTGATTTTCAAAAAAGGCTTTTCGATCTTTAGCAATCAATGAACGAATATCATAAAACCAAATAGAGTTAATGAGTGCCTGTATGGAGAAAGGAAGAACCCAGCACTCAAATCGCTTATCTTTTGATAATGAAATCAAGTCCTTTCCAAATCGTATATGATTCAATACCAGAATACGAACACGCTGTGGGTTATTGCTCGGCGGGCTAATTTTATAAATAGAGCGTAGCACAATGAAACATACTGCCCATTGGGCCAATCCTGTACGACTTAATTTTCTTAGTAAATCCATTAATTTCAAGTGCAGAAAGGATTTATCTTTTGTTTTTATAAATTTTTTAAAAAAATCTAGTAACATACAAATGCTCGGGTTATGTATTGGATAAAAATAGCTGTTAATTGAGCTTTCTATAAGATAACATAGCTCATTTTAAAATCAAAGGCACAATACTCTATATTGACTGCCCTAATTCAGATGGAATCCTTATGAGAGCCAGCCAACGCGCTTGGGACCAGATGCGTCCCCTACAATTCATTCGACATTATACTACTTATGCAGAAGGGTCTGTACTCGTAGCCTTTGGGAACACCCGGGTGCTATGCAATGCTAGCCTTGTACCGGACGTGCCTCGCTTTTTGAAAAATGCGGAACCTGCGCAAGGATGGTTAACCGCTGAATATGGCATGCTGCCTCGTTCAACTCATGAGCGGATGGCACGAGAGGCGGCTCAAGGGAAACAAGGCAGCCGTTCAATTGAAATTCAACGCTTAATTGGGCGCGCATTGCGTTCGTGTGTCGATCTGATTCAACTTGGACCTTATACTTTTACGTTGGATTGCGATGTGATTCAAGCGGACGGCGGTACACGAACAGCAGCCATTAGTGGGGCCTGTGTGGCGTTAGTGGATGCCCTAAATACGATGCAGCGCAATCATCTTTTGGCTAACGATCCATTTAAATATTTTGTAGCAGCGGTTTCCGTGGGTATTGTGAAAGGTAAGCCTTTTTTAGATCTGGATTATTCGGAAGATTCTACCGCACACACCGATATGAACCTCGTGATGACGGAACATGGGGATATCGTAGAGATACAAGGGACTGCTGAAGGAGATCCGTTGAAAGAAACGGAGTTGGCGGAACTTCTTACGCTTGGAAAAAAGGGAATTCAGGAAATTATTGCGAAACAGAAAGAAGCATTAAGCCAGGGTTAAACTATCGGTAGCCTGGATCTCCTAAGGATAGAATTTCTAATTATTGTTTGAAGTAACGTTTTAATTGCAGAAAGGAATGTTTTAATACTGCTTTATCGGGTGTTTGCATCAGATTTTTATTTTTTGCACGGTCTATGACGGCGTATTCTCCTTGCGGATAAATACGAGTGGCCGTGTTATCCGTGAGAATAGCATAGTCAATATAACTTCCCACTAAGAAAAAAGGACGTTGGCCTGACTTCAATAATGAAGCGCCAACGCTATAATCTTCTGAAGGATTTTGGCAATTTAATGCGTTCTGAATTAAATACGGCATCACATCATAATGTGTCGTAAAATGAGAAAATACTTGTGGAGATTTTTTGGGCCAATAGATCATAAAAGGCACGTGTAATTGCCAATTCGTATAACTGTTAGCATGTCCCCAGAGATTATGGCCATCCTCATTAAATTGTTCCCCATGATCAGCGGTAATAATAACAATGGTATTATCTAGCATTCCTTGTGTTTCTAATTGATTTAACAAACGACCCACCAATCCATCCACATAATGAATAGCATTTTTATAGCGATTCAAATAAGGATCGCGAGGGGTGTGGTTGTTGAGCCCGATGCGATCACATACTTCAATAGCGGGTTTAAAGGGTTTTTGATATTGCGGGATCGATTCACAATAATTATGCGAAGCATCGTAAAATACAAATCCAAAAAAAGGCTTCTCGGGAGAATGGTATTTTAAAAAATTGCTGAATTCATTGGTGATGGCTTGATCTCGAACATAGGAAGTGCTACCCGGGGTTTTTAATGGGAGATTGGATATTTCTTGGAAAACCGTTTTATTAAAGGCAGGGAATCGAAGGGAGGCGCTTCGATAAATACCCATTTCATAATGGTCTTCCAATAATTGATGAATAAAAACAGGCCCATGGTGCTGATCCAGCATAGCCGTCCAATAAGGATATGGAACACTGTAAAATAATGAAAAAATACCCGGTCCTGTGGCATTACCACCCGTGTAATGATCTTTAAATTCCAGCGTTTTTTTGGAGAACGCGTAAATATTAGGCGTAACGATGGGATTCATCATATCAAAACGCCAATCATCTAATACAATAAATAAAATATTGGGCAAGTGTTGAGGGGTACAACGCAGAGGATGCAGAGGATAATTCAGCGGATAGTTCACTTGTTTTAATTGGTAAAATAAACCACTGCCCCGTGTTTGCAGTTTAAGCCCTCCTCTTCCTTTCAAGCTAACAGTGCCTAAAATGGCATCATAAAAAGGAATTAATTGAGCTTCCATAATAATTAAATGTGCGGTTTGAAGTAACTTAGGCCGCTGACTATTTTGGGCATAGGCTTCCGTCATCAATACATACGATAAAAATAAACACGCAGTTAAAATCACCACGGTTTGGCGGAGTTTAAAGAATTTTTGTCGATCAAATATTTTTTGGGCCAAAAAGCTTTCTAACAAAATAATGGCCATCACTAGCAAGACAATAATACCCCACTCTTTTGAAGACAGTACCAACACCTCACCCAAAGCACCGGTTTTTAGCATTTGCCATACCACTCCATTGAGATGAAAATGATAGTGGTAATACACAATAACATCGGAAATTAAAAATAAAGCCAAACTGCTCGCCACCAAAATCGCTACGATTTTGACAGCTAAAGGTTTACGAACCATCATACTGACTAAGAAAGTGAATAATCCGCCTAAAACACTTATTAAAAAATAATGGCCTATATAGCTAGTCACGATAAAGGTAATAATGACTGCTTTTCCTTTAAATTCTAAATAAGGCACTTGGCTTAAGTTAGGAGATACCCATAAAAAGCTCGTTCCCATTAAAAGATAAAAGAACGAGTTGGCTAGAAAATAGCGGGTGATGTTGAGGAAGTTTCTTTTTATCATGAAGGAGTAAGTTTAGGGTTTAAAAAATTGTTTCATTTGGCCAACGGCTGATTTTAAAGCATCTTTGTCTAACTGGAAACCTTTACGATCTTCTCCCGCGGGCCCTTTTACCACAAAATTGCCTTCTGGGTAGATACGAGTTACCTGAGTCGGCTGGACAATGGCAAAATCTGCATAACTGGCTGCCAAAAATAATGCGCGGGGCTTTAGATCGAAAAGGGAATGACCCACACTATAATCACTGGCTGGGTTTTGGCAACCGAGCAAATTTCCCATTAAAAAAGGCACTACATCATAGCTGGTAACCGCCTGCTTTTGCACGCCCGGCATTTTTCCAGGCCAATACAGCAAGAAAGGAACGTGCAACTGCCATTCATCATAGGCACTCGCGTGGCCCCAATAGCGCTGGTGGCCATCATTAAACTCTTCACCATGGTCGCCGGTGATAATGACTAGCGTATTATTTAATAAATGCTGTTGGTCTAATTCGTTTATGACACTCCCCACCAATCCATCCACAAAATGAATGGCATTTTTATAACGATTTTTATACAGCTCAACCGGCGTATAGATACTCAAATGCATACGATCGCATTCCGCAATAGCCGGTTGAAACGGCGTAGGATAAGTAACGGTATCGTCGCAATAACTGTGGGTAGCATCGTAAAATACGAATCCAAAAAAAGGACGGTGTTTGTCACGGATTTTTAGAAAATGAGTAAACCGTTTTGTAATTTCTTGATCGCGAATAAATGCTTGATTGCCGGGCATATCGAGAGTTAACGGCTTAACGTCTCGAAAAATAGTCTTATGGAAAGCAGGGAAACGAAGCGAAGCACTACGAAAAATCCCCATTTGATAATTGTCCTTCAGCAACGCCTGAATCAACACAGGGCCTTGATGTTGCTTTAACATAGCCGTCCAATACGTATACGGTACGCTGTAAAATAGAGTAAAAATACCAGGGCCTGTAGCATTACCACCGCTAAAATAGTCTGTGAAACGAAATGTTTTTTTAGAAAATGCTGAAATATGGGGCGTGACCGTGGGATTCATCATATCATATCGCCAATCATCGAGCACAATCCAAAGAATATTGTAAGGATGAGAAGAAGGCGAATAGTGCAAGACATGCTCGGGATAATGCAAGGGCAAATTAACTTTGCCTATTTGTTTAAACATAGCCGTTCCTGCGGATTCTAATCGATCCAACCCTCGATCCACCAATAAACCTAAAATAGGGGTATAAAAAGGGATGGCTTGTGATTCCAACACAATTTGCTGTGTACCCGGAAAATCGGTTCGCGCATCCGTGCCTATTCCACTGGAACGCAACATAAGCAAATAAGAAAGAAATAAAGAAACACTGAGAATAAGTACTACTTGCTGGCCATATCCTCGCGGTACTGAAACGCTTATCTTTTTCCAAGCCCAGTGGGCTAAAAAAAATTCTACAAGACTAATGCCTATTAATATAAGAATAAAATAAAATATTTCGTG
>DATDVD010000008.1:0-2951 GCA_035290065.1 Coxiellaceae bacterium
TGGCGCCCAAAATTACTCCATATCTTAATCCTAGAAAGCGGTCGGCAACATAACCTCCTAATACAGACATGACATAAATCAAGGCTAAAAAACCGGCATAAATCGAAAATGCTTGGCTATCGGAAAGCTTTAACATATTAGTTAAATACAATACCAAAAGCGACATAATGGCAAATCGGCCAAATAATTCCCACATTTCAGTGAAAAACAAGACAAAAAGGCCCGAAGGAAATAATTCACGACGTTCACGTAATTGTTTTAAGAGTGTATTCATTATTAATCCTTCGAATTTATTTTAAAAAATTTTTTCAACATCGTTTTAGTATGTGAATCCATCATTTTGAGGGCGTTAGAACCGCGTGTAATCTTAGCAATACTGATGCCTAATTCTTGTGCCAGTTGTCGCTGTGGCTTAGCCTGCCTCAACAAAGCTTGAATAATTAACAGGCGTAAAGCCATCTGTTCTTTTTCATCGGGTGTAAAAAGAACCTCAAACAGAGCATCAAGATCCTTAGTATGAGAATATTTGGCACATACATGGACAAACAATTGCCAGCCAGGCTCATTCAGCATAACTCCTCTCCCTCAGTTGTACTCATATAACAGTACATAAATACACGCTGCTCGTCAACCTCCTTTTCCCCTTGTTGCGAGCTGTATCTAATTCATACTCTCCCTTACAAACGCGCCCCTGTTTTTTATTGGGGGGTTTAACTATACTAGGAAGATTATGGAAGCGACGGTGAGAAAAAATCAGGGGCTTATCTGTGCCTATTTGGTGGATGGGCATGGCGGTGGCCGAGCGCTAAGCTGGGAAGACGTAAAAGCATGGAAACCTGCCGATGGGCTCTTATGGGTCAACCTGAATTACTCTGAAAAACATGCCAAGCAATGGGTAGCACACGAAGCCCAGTTACAATCCGTCATCGTCCAAGCCCTCCTAATTCGTGGTAGCCGCCCTCGTTGCGTATTTTTAGACGAGGGGCTTCTAATGATTTTGCGAGGTGTCAATCATACTGCCTCCGCCGCCGCCGAAGATCTTCTCTCTACCCGAATTTGGATGGAAAAAAACCGTATCATCACCACCCAACAATATCGCCTTGCCTCGTTAGGAGACGTCCAGAAGGATATTGAAGCGGGCCATGGCCCTAAAACCGTGGGCGATATTCTTATGTTTATTATTCATTACACGGTCAATGCGACAGGCGTTGTTATTGATTCTTTAATTGACCGCACCGATAAAATGGAAGGCAAGATTGTCAAATCCAGCAATATGACTCATCAAACACACTTATCCAACATTCGCCGTGAAGTCATCGGATTACATCGCTATTTGTCCCCTCAACGTGATGCCATGGCCCGCTTAATCGCGCGACCGTCGCGATTACTCTCACGAAATAATATGTTGGAAATTAAAGAAGATATGAACCGGGTGGTGCGTTACACAGAAGATTTACACGCACTTCATGACCGCGCCTTAGTGGCTCACCAGGAAATTACCAACCGTTTAGCCGATTTGACCAATAAACGAATGTATGTTTTATCGCTCGTAGCGGTAATATTTTTACCACTTTCGTTTGTGACCAGTTTATTAGGTATTAATGTGGGGGGCATTCCTGGCGTAGGTAGCAAATGGGGCTTTATGAATGTGTGTATTTTGCTCCTCCTATTTTTTGCATTTGAAATTTTGTTATTCAAGAAGAAAAAATGGTTTTAATCTCATTCTTCATCTAATCGATTATCTTGTTCTAACCATAATACGTTAATAATACCACAGCAGGCTGCAAAGCTAACTCCTAAAATCCACGTAAAATACCACATAACAATTCCTCTTAATAAAGTGAATGGCCGTCAGATTCAATTTCTCGACACAAAATACGATGAGCCATTTTGGAATACACATAGAAGGTATAAGCCAACACCAGGGGTAACATAATGATTACCACCCATAACAAAGCATTCAACGAATATAAGCTGCTGCTTGAATTCCAAATTGTTAAACTTTCAGCCGGATGGGAACTGGAGGGAATAATAAAAGGAAAAAGAGAGAAACCTACGGTTCCAATGGCGCCTAAGCACATAAAACTGCTACCCATAAATGCAATTACAGCTATTTTTATTTTCGATCCAAGAGCGGAGATAAAGCTACCCAACCCTCCTACCAGGGGGGCCAGTATCATCCAGGGATAATCTTCATAATTGTGTACCAATCCTTGAGCAATGCGATTGACTTCATTCATCGTGGGATGATCAATGCTAGCCGCTTTCATTAACTCATAGCCATTAATAAACTGATACGCCCAAATACCTGCACAAGCAAACCCCACCACAAATAAAAAAGCGAATACAATAGCCCATTGACGCGCTTTTTTCGCCAAGACTTCATCCGCTGTCATTTGTAAATAGGTGCAACCATGAGTAAGCAGCATCGATAAGCTAATGAAACCACAGAGCAATGCAAAAGGATTAAATAAATCCCAAAAATTACCGGTGTAAATCATGTGGAATTGATTTTCGTAATGAAAAGGAACGCCTTGCAAAATATTGCCTAATAACAAGCCTATGGCAAAGGCTACGAAACCACTGCCTATACTTAACGACCAATCTAATCGGCTACGCCAAGCAACGGAATCTATTTTTTTACGCCATTCCATGGTAATAGGTCTAAAAAATAACGCCCATAAAAAAAATAGCATTGCTAAATAAAATCCGGAAAACGACATCGCATACACGCGCGGCCAAACAGCAAAAATAGCTCCTCCGCCAAACACTAACCAAATTTGATTGCCTGCCCATGTGCCTCCAATAGTATTGAGTATAACGCGACGTTGTGTTTCATTGCTCCCAAAAAAAGGCAGTAATGCTCCAACTCCTAAATCAAAACCCATAGTCAGTGCCAGCAAAAACAGCACCGCACCTATTAATACCCACCATACCAATTGATAATCCGC
>DATDVD010000009.1:0-6134 GCA_035290065.1 Coxiellaceae bacterium
ACCGAAAATCGAGCCGCTATTGAAGCGTGGATTGCGACTACGCGAGAGACTGTTGCAACCATTGAGGTTGATTTAGCGGCGGCGGCTGCAAGCAGTGGGAAAGGAGCTGCCGCAGCGGCTAGCGCTGCAGGCGCCGGCGGAGCTTCGGCAGAGAGAAGCGGCCGTGAATCATTTTCTGATCCTCGTGCTGAGGAAGACGATACAGCGGCGGAAGGCGCCGCTGCGGCTGGGGGAGGTATGGGAGCTGATTTCCCTATGTCACCTAATAGATTGGAACCTGAAGGCTTAGAGGGGAGAAGAGCTGCTTATACAAGACGACTTCGACATCATAGCCCAAGTGACTTGAGAGCAACCGATGGCGCAGCTGCCGCTGCTGCGACAGCAGGAATGGGAAGCGTCGAGGACGATTCCTTTGCAGATGCTCCAGGCTTGAGGACACGAGAACGACGTCATCGTGTATCCGCTCGACCTAAACCGTTTTCCAGAGTGGGTGGAGGAAGCCGCTTTTGGCCAATAGGAGCTGCTGCTAGGCAGCTGGGCAGAAGGCCTCCTGCACCGGTGCCGGGAACAGGGGCGGCCGATGATGCCGCGGCCTTTCCTCAGCTTCGCGCAGTAGCGGATCCCTCTGACAATCCCTACTCGGCTGCAGACGCTAATGCACGGTTGTAATATTGTACTTCCCCTCCCATAGTGCTACGCTTCTCTCCTTTTTAACGGAGGCGCGTAGCTCAGTGGTAGAGCACCACCTTGACATGGTGGGGGTCGGTGGTTCAATCCCACTCGTGCCTATGGATAAAGTTTATGATCGAAATCACTTTACCCGACCACTCCATCAAGGAGTTTCCAGCCCCTATTACGGTTCAACAACTCGCCGCCTCTATCGGCAGTGGGTTAGCAAAAGCCGCGATAGCCGGAGTGGTTAATGGCGAAGTCGTCGATACTTCTTTTCTGATTGAAAAAAACGCAGTCGTAAAAATCATCACCGAAAAAGAAGAACAAGCGCTCGATATTATTCGTCACTCTACCGCACACTTATTAGCTCAAGCGGTTAAGCGTTTATATCCTGAAGCACAAGTTACCATTGGTCCCGTGATTGAAGACGGTTTCTATTATGATTTTTCGATCGACCATCCCTTTACGCCGGATGAATTAGAAACCATTGAAAAAACCATGCAGGCAATTGTGCAAGAACAGTTACCCGTCGAACGGAAAATTCTCACACGCCAACAAGCCATCGATTTATTTGCAGAACAAGGTGAAAATTACAAAGTAAAAATTATTCAAGATATTCCGGCGGCGGACACCTTAAGTGCGTATCAACAGGGAGAATTTATCGATTTATGCCGAGGCCCCCATGTGCCCAATACTCGCTTTTTAAAAGCCTTTAAGCTCACCAAAATCGCCGGTGCCTATTGGCGAGGAGACGCTAAAAATGAGATGTTACAACGCATCTACGGCACAGCATGGGCGAACAAACAACAATTAGAGGAGTATTTGCATCGCTTAGAAGAAGCCGAAAAACGCGATCACCGAAAAATCGGCAAAAAAATGGATTTATTTCATTTCCAACCCGAAGCGCCGGGCATGGTATTTTGGCACGCCAATGGGTGGACTATTGTAAATGTTTTACAGGAATACGTACGCCGAATTTATCAACAAGGCCATTATCAAGAAATTAATACGCCATTATTAGTGGATCGCTCGTTATGGGAAAAATCGGGTCATTGGGAAAAATTTCACGAAGAAATGTTTGTGACCCACTCTGAAAATCGGGATTATGCGATTAAGCCGATGAATTGTCCGTGTCATGTGCAAGTGTACAATCAAGGCCTAAAAAGTTATCGCGATTTACCCGTGCGATTAGCAGAATTGGGTTCCTGCCACCGCAACGAAACTTCGGGTGCCCTCCATGGTCTAATGCGTGTGCGTCATATGGTGCAAGACGATGGCCATATTTTTTGCACGGAAAATCAAATTCAATCCGAAGTCGGGTTTTTTATTCAGCAGCTTTATACTGTGTATAAAGATTTTGGATTTGAAGAAATTAAAGTAAAACTCGCCACTCGCCCAGAAAAACGAGTGGGCGAGGATGCAGTGTGGGATAAAGCCGAACAAGCGCTTGCGAATGCCTTACAGGAATACGGTATTGCTTGGGAAGAGTCCCCCGGCGAAGGAGCTTTTTACGGTCCTAAAATTGAATTTTCCTTAAAAGATTGTTTAGGTCGTGTGTGGCAATGTGGTACTATGCAGCTCGATTTTTCCATGCCTAAACGGTTAGACGCGGAATTTGTCGACGAGGACAATACCAAAAAGACGCCGGTGATGTTGCACCGGGCGATGCTGGGCTCTTTGGAGCGATTTATTGGGGTTTTATTAGAGCATCATGCGGGCGTTTTACCCCTGTGGTTAGCGCCGATTCAGGTCGTGGTGGCCAATATTAGCGAAGCGCAGGCGCTCTACGCCCAAAAAGTCACGGAAAACCTTAAAAAACAGGGCATAAGAGTCATTTTGGACTTGAGAAATGAGAAGATCGGCTTTAAAATCCGCGAACACACTCTCACAAAGGTTCCCTACCTAGTGGTGATCGGGGATCGAGAAGTCGAGACGAATACAATGGCGGTTCGGTCACTGTCAGGCCACAATGAGACAATGACCGGGGACCAGTTTTTCGCATTGATCGGGCCTGATCGTGTGCCACTGAGTTTAAGAGGAACAGGTTATTAAAGAGAAACATGCGCGTGTGAATCAGCAAATCCGGATACCCGAGATTCGCTTGATTGGAGCTGATGGTCAGCAAATTGGGGTGGTTAATACTTCCGAGGCTTTATTAAGAGCCGAAGAAGTCGGGCTAGATTTAGTGGAGATTTCTCCTACAGCTAAGCCCCCCGTTTGTCGAATTATGGATTATGGCAAATATCAGTTTGAGCAAAGCAAGAAAAAAGCGGCTCAACGCAAAAAACAAAAAGTGATTCAAATTAAGGAAGTAAAATTTAGACCCGGCACGGACGTGGGCGACTTCCTGGTGAAAGTGAAAAAAATTCGCACTTTCTTGGAAAAAGGCAATAAAGCCAAAGTAACGCTGCGTTTTCGGGGTCGTGAAGTGCAGCACAAAGAACTGGGAATGGATTTATTACGACGCATTTGTTCGGAATTAGGGGAAGAAGCATTGATCGAGCAACAACCCCGCATGGAAGGGCGACAAATGAGCATGGTATTTAGCCCCAACCGTGCCAAATAAAAAAGGGTAAAGGTTGGCATTGAACCCTGAAAAGGTTGGCTGCTAACCCTGAAACTGTAGGGGCAGACCGTGGTCTGCCCGTATCAAACCTTGCACGATAGACCAAGGTAAATGATTAAAAGAGGAACCCCTATGAAAAAAATGAAAACCAACCGAGGCGCCAGAAAACGCCTTAAATTAACAGGCAGTGGCCGTGTAAAATATCGCCATGCCAACCGAAATCATATTCTGACTAAAAAATCCAACAAGCGTAAATTGCATTTGCGTGCTACGGATGAATTAAGTCCGAGTGATGTTAACGAAGCGAAACGATTAATTGGAGTGAAATAGCCATGGCCCGAGTAAAACGTGGTGTTGTAGCCAGAGCAAAACATAAAAAAGTATTAAAACAAGCCAAAGGTTATTACGGCGCACGATCACGCGTATTTCGTGTGGCCAAGCAAGCCGTGATCAAAGCTGCTCAATATGCCTATCGCGATCGCCGCACTAAAAAACGCGATTTTCGTGGGTTATGGATTATCCGAATCAATGCAAAAGCGCGTGAAGCAGGCTTATCCTACAGCCAATTTATTAACGGTTTGTTAAAAGCGGGTGTAGAACTCAACCGCAAAATGTTAGCCGACATCGCGCTCCGCGATCCTGTTGCCTTTGCGGAATTAGCCAAAATGGCAAAAGAAGCCTAATTAAACTGTAGGGGCAGACCGTGGTCTGCCCGGGAACCTCGTATAAGAAATGGCAGACCACGGTCTGCCCCTACAAAGAATTAAGGCATGTTCTGGTTAACAAGGTCATAGTGTGGAAGAAAAACTTCAATCTCTCCTGACTCAAGCTCAGCATGCCCTCGACACGGCCAATGACCTTACTACCCTCGAATCCCTCAAAGTCCAATACCTCGGCAAAAAAGGGGAAATCACAGAACTGTTAAAACAGATCAGCCAATGGCCGGTTGCCGATCGGCCGCGTATGGGGCAAATGGTGAATGCCGTTAAAGAACAATTACAATCCCTGATTCAATCCAAACAGGAGCACTTGCAGTCTGCCGAGCTAAATGCTCGTTTATACGCCGAAGCGATCGATATCACCTTACCCGGACGTCGGTGTGAAGCCGTAGGTAGTTTGCATCCGGTTACCTTAGTGCGCCAACGAGTAGAAGCTTTATTTCATAGCATAGGCTTTGAGGTGAACGAAGGGCCTGAAATCGAAGACGAATACCATAACTTTGAAGCGCTCAATATTCCCGCGCATCATCCCGCTCGTGCGATGCACGATACATTTTATTGCGAACACGATTTATTATTGCGCACGCATACCTCGAACGCGCAAATTCGGGTGATGAAAACGCAAAAACCACCGATTCGTATTATTACGCCAGGTCGTGTGTATCGCTGTGATTCCGATCGCACACATACCCCCATGTTCCATCAAGTAGAAGGATTAGTGGTGGACTCGCACAGCACGTTTGCCGATCTGAAAGGCCTTCTACAAAATTTCATCTCGGAATTTTTTGAACAATCTTTGAAATTCCGTTTGCGGCCTTCGTATTTTCCATTTACAGAGCCATCTGCGGAAATGGATATTTCCTGCGTTAATTGTGAGGGCCAAGGCTGTCGTATTTGTAAGGAAACCGGTTGGTTAGAAATTTTAGGTTGCGGCATGATTCATCCCAATGTGCTCAAGAATGTAGGTATTGATCCGGAACGCTATTCCGGTTATGCCTTTGGTATGGGGTTAGACCGATTGGCCATGTTGCGTTATCGAATTTCTGATTTAAGACTGTTGTTTGAAAATGATATACGGTTCCTGAGTGAATTCGTATAACCGAGAACATTATGAAACTGAGTGAAAAATGGCTGAGAGAATGGGTGAATCCTCCTTTCGATACCCCCACCTTGATCGATAAACTGACGATGAGGGGGTTGGAAGTGGACAGCGTGAGTCCTGCCGTATCCTCCTTTAGCCAAGTGGTCATTGGCTATGTGACAGACGTTCAAAAACATCCGGATGCCGATCGCCTGAATGTCTGCCAAGTGGATGTGGGCCAAAAAAATCCCTTACAAATCGTTTGTGGGGGCACCAATGTTCGGCCGGGCCTGAAAGTACCCGTGGCATTAGTGGGTGCCGTATTGCCTGGAGAGTTCGCGATTAAACTCTCTAAAGTTCGTGGCGTGGAATCGCAGGGAATGATTTGTTCGTCAAAAGAATTAGGATTAGAAGAATGTGTACCAGGCACTATTATGGAATTGCTGCCCGACGCCCCGGTGGGAAAAGATTTCCGTGCTTATTTAAAGGCCGATGACCACGTAATCGAAATAGAGCTAACCCCCAATCGAGGGGATTGTTTAAGCATTCGAGGATTGGCGCGTGAAGTGGCCGCTTTTTCTAATAAAAAAATAAAACCTTTTCCTATCAAACCCGTAAAGCACTCTATTAAAACGTTACTTTCTATTACAACTTTGGCACCCGAGGCTTGTCCTCGTTATTGTGGTCGTGTGTTAGAGGGCATTAACCGAGACGCCATTACGCCGCTATGGATGGGAGAGAGGCTTCGTCGAAGCGGGCAGCGCAGTATTCATCCGGTAGTGGATGTGTGCAACTATGTCATGTTGGAATTAGGCCAGCCCATGCATGCGTTTAATGTGGACGCCTTGCAGGGCGGCATTACTGTTCGTCACGCGCGTGCTCATGAGACCCTGACATTATTGGACCAACAAGAAATTACGTTGTCGCCGAAGGCCTTAGTGATTGCCGATCGGCAAGGCCCTCAAGCCCTTGCCGGTATTATGGGTGGTTGGGATTCTTCGGTGAAAGGGGATACCTCGAATATTTTTTTAGAAAGTGCGTATTTTGATCCACTTGCCATCCAAAAAACCGCTCGCCACTATAGCTTACAAACGGA
>DATDVD010000010.1:0-8514 GCA_035290065.1 Coxiellaceae bacterium
CTCGGGATTTTTGAGTAGATTCCCCTTTTTTAGGAATAGTCACCCAAAGCATACCCTTTTTAAGCGTGGCTTTTGCGTGATCAATGTCTGCAGAAGGAGGAAGCGCTATGCGTCGTTCATAGCTGCCATAATTAATTTCCCGCATACGGTAATTTTTATTTTCATCTTTGCGAGAACCGGTTTTGTTGGCGCGAATGAACAGCATTCCTTCCATAATAGAAATTTTAATATCTTCTTCCCCGATACCCGGCATTTCTACCTCTATTTTAAAATTTTGGAAATCTTCTACAATATCGATAGCAGGCGTTAAGGAAAGGCTGTCGAGCTCTTGCGTGGCAAAAGTCGGTAGATCTAACCAGTGATTAAAATAATTTAAAGCTTTTATTAATTCCCGTTGAATAGGAATAAAAGGATTTTTTTGAGAAAAATTGATAGGGGTTGGCTTGTCTAAATTTAATATATTAGTCATCGTGTTACCCTTACTCTTTGAAGGATGTATTGATTTCTATTGTAACAACTGAGGCCGCCGTGTAATTGACAAAAGTCAATGAAATACTATTGCAGAATATCTTTATATGGTGAAACCCGGGAACAATGCTCACACACATAATGAACCAATTTATCTACACTGTTCATATGGATAGATTCATTTTTAATTTCCAGATCACACTGTTTGCTTAATTTGGCCAAGGCGCGAGAAAAGGTTTCCGCCCGCATACCCAAACGAGTAGCCAGAAGGGATTTATCGTAAGGAAGGTGTAGCCAGTCTGTATGATCTTTATTTAACGCCTGGAGTCTTAATATAAAGCACCCAATACGCTGAGAGGCATTTTGAATGGATAGATGTTCGATTTCCATATTAAGCTCTTTTTCTTTTTCCAGTGTATTGCGCAGAAAATTAAGCGCCAGTTGATGATCCACAGAGACTAATTTTTGTAAAAGCGGTACGGGAAGGGTGAATAATTCAATATCCGAAATAGCTTGAACCGTATAAACATCCATTTCTTCGGATTGAAAAATAAATTGCTCCCCGCAATAATTATTTTCCGTTAAAATATCAATGATAATTTCTTCCCCTTTGCTGCTTTCTTTAAATAATTTGGCCCAACCTTGCATCACCCATAAAAAAGCATTTTTCGATAACGCGGTGTTTAAAATAATATCGCCTTTTTTGTACAAAGATCGTTTGACGTGTTGAGTGACTTCTTCGAGAGTGATATCTGAAACATTGCAAAAAATCGGAATATTTTGAAGGAAAGTACCATCACGCATCGTGGATAACCTCCTTTATTGATAAAAATTAAGGGGAAGGTAACTCCTAGATAACGTATTGTATCATACAATCTTCGGGTTTAGAATAACAAATCCCGTTTCTTACCAAACGTTTTAGGCAATTTGAAAAGAATAATACTGAGTGAAAGTGTAGCACATGCTATTAAGTAATAAGCAATAATCGCAGGATTATTAAATTTTTGAATCAGCCATGTGTTGATTAAAGGTGTTGTTCCCCCCACTAAAGCCATGGTGACATTATATCCAACGGAGATTCCGGTATATCGGTTCTGAGCAGGAAACATTTCTACCACAGCGCTTGGTGTTGTCGATTGCTCAAAACAATAAAAAATAATTAGCAGCAATAAAGGCCACCATGCGAGAGAAGTGGTTACATAATAAAAACAGGGAACACTACAAATAATATACCCAAAAGCAGCAATGCTGAGTGTTACTTTTCTTCCATAACGATCCGACAATTTTGAAAATAGAGGAATTAAAATAAAGGTAATGGTGATAAAAAATATTTGAATATGAAGCGCATGAGCTAAAGAATAATGCAAATAAACATGCAAGTAAGTCGCTAAATAACCGATTAACGTATAATTAGCGGCAGCCGCCATCAGTAATAACAGACACACTTCCATCATTTTCTTTTTATCATGCTTTAGAATCGCCAAAAGGGAGGCGCGGCCTGCTCGATGAGATGTTTTATTAAGAGTAGTGAAAACGTCCGTTTCTTCTATATTTCTAAAAAAGAGAAATCCAACAAGGCCGACTATTCCTCCTATAAGAAAAGGAAATCGCCAGCCATAGTTATGAAAATCAGACGAGCTTATAAGATTAGAAAATAATGCAGAGGTCCCCATTGCCAGCAGTACCCCAACGTTCGAGCTATTGTTTGCGATACAACTGATCCATGCTCGATGATCACTAGGCGCTTTTTCAGTAAGGTAAATCATAATACCGGTAAATCCGCCTCCCATACAAATACCTTGTATTATTCGAAGCATCATTAAGAAAAGGGGCGCTTCAATACCCCATGTTTTATAAAGGGGTAAAAAAGCAATGCAAAGAGTAGAAAGCGACAGCAACAACAACGTTATTTGCAGTGTTTTGACGCGCCCTACGCGATCTCCTAATTGCCCAAATAAAACAGCCCCTACCGGCCGTGCTAAAAACCCCATCGCAAAAATAAAGAAGGTGGATAACAAAGCCATATTTTTTTCTTTATAGGGGAAAAAAATATCGGCAATCACAGGAGCGAGTGAAACAAATAAAGTAAAATCGTACCATTCAATAATGTTACCGGTAATAGATGAAAAAATATTAAATTGCTTCATAGCCTGTCCTTGTTAGAGTAGGGGTAAAAGTTCTTCTCGTGTTAGGGTAAATACACCTGTACCGCCGCGTGAAAATTCAAGCCACATAAAGGGCAGGGTAGGAAAGGCCTCTATCAAGGCGTCTGCGCTGTTACCCACTTCTACCACTAATATGCCTTGAGGGGTTAAATAGTGGGCGGCTTGCTGAAGAATGCGCCTCACACAAGCCAGTCCATCAGGCCCTGCTTTTAATGCAAAATCAGGCTCGTGGCGGTATTCATTAGGTAACGTCGACATATCCTCTGCGTCAACATACGGAGGATTGCTAATAATCACATCGTATTGCCCTTGAATATTGTCAAATAAATCGGAAGGAATTAAATGCACTTGGTTTTGAAGCTGATAATGCGAAATATTTTTTTCGGCCACGGCTAATGCATCCTTTGAAAGATCACTGGCATCCACATGTGCTTTTGAAAAATAATGAGCGCACGCTATGGCAATACAACCACTGCCTGTACAAAGATCCAAAATACGATGAACATTGCCTGGCGAAATCCACGGTTCAAACCGCTGCTCAATTAATTCGGATAATGGAGAGCGGGGAATTAATACGCGTTCATCTACATAAAACTCAAGCCCCGCAAACCAAGCACGATGAATTAAATAAGGTAGCGGTTTTTGAGTGTGGATACGTGCTTGTGCCAATACCATTATTTTTTCCCATTCTTCATCCTTGAGTGTTTTTTTAAGCACGGTTTGATCGCTATGAATAGGAATGTTCATCACATGAAAAATAAGACAAACCGCTTCATCCCAGGCATTATCCGTTCCGTGCCCATAATACAAAGGAGCTAATTCCAATTGATGATGTAGGGTGTGAAGTGCAGACTCTACTGTACGTGTCATTAACTTACTATAATCTATTTTAAAGATAAGCGCAAAATAGAGCGATAGCGTATCGAAATAAGTGGGGTTAGTTAATAATAAAATAAGAGTGTAAAACGAGAGCCTTTCCCCAGTTCACTTTCAACTCTAATTTCTCCATCGTGAATATCCATAATACTTTTAACAATCGATAAACCTAGCCCATAGCCTCCTGTGGAAGTATTACGTGATTCATCGACTCGATAGAAACGGTCGAAAATATAGGGCAACTGAGTCGCTGAAATGCCTACACCCGAATCGCAAACAGTAATATGAACCCCAGTTTTCGTCGAATGAATAGTGATTTCAATCACACTTCCCGAAGGCGAATATTTAATAGCATTTGAGAGCAAATTAGAAAGAGCTTGAGAAAAAAGCGTTCTATCAGCCACTAGGGTAGCTTCACCTGCCACGTTTAATTGAATGTGATTAGTTTCTGCCAAAATACCAAAATATTCTATTAATTTTTTTATTTCTTCAGAGGCAGGGAATGTGGTTTTCTTAAGCGTAACTTTCATGGCATCCGCTTGAGTAATAAATAATAGTTGATCGATAATTTTTGATAGACGATTCGATTCATCAATAATGGAATGGAATATTTCACGGCTATTTTCCTGATGAGAAGTAGTAGCCAAATAATCTTCAGCTATCAACAATAAGTTATTGAGGGGGGTGCGAAGTTCATGGGCCACATCCGAAGAAAATCTCTGTATTTTTTGATACTCTCGATGAATCCTTTCCAACATCCCGTTAAATTCTGTTAGTAAGCGATGCATTTCATCGGAGTTTGGATGAATGATAATTTGCTTATCTAATGTATCGATAGACTGCGTCGTAATCTTATCAATAAATTGACGCAAGGGCTTTAACAGCCACTGTGCCATCCAATAGGATAACAAAGAGGACAGTATAATACCTACTGCCAGCATAATAAGCAGGTAATTTTTGTAAAATTGAAGCAAATGATATTCATGGGTAATATCAGCAGCTACTTGGATAACAATAAATTTTTCTTCTTTGTCGTTGATTGCGAGGCGCTTCACCATCATGCGATAATATTTATGATTGGCTTTCAGGGGGGCACGCAGTAAGCTGTGATTTTGAGTCAATAATTCATTAATATTGGCGGCAGGCATTATTTTTTTCATCCCAGGCGTTTCTAAAAATACTTCCCCATTGGATTTAAAAATCCTAGCCATATAGTGGCTACCGGAAAGACCCGGCTCCCAAATAATTTCTTGTTTTAAGGCAGAAGCATCATCAGGATGTTGCTTGAAAATATTTTCAATAATATTAATCTCATTATTCAAAAAGTTAGTATTATTGTGATAGATGTAATATTCTAATGTAAAATAAAGAGCAAGAATACTAACAGAAAATATAAAAGACGACAGTAAACTAAATGAAATCGCTACTTTTGTGGAAAGAGAATAATAGTTACCGTTCTTCTTCATCGAGCACATAACCTATACCGCGAATAGTATGTATCAGCGGTTTAGAAAAAGGTTTATCCACTTTTTTTCGAAGTCTTTTAATGGCTACATCCACTACGTTCGTATCAGTATCAAAATTAATATCCCATATTTTTTCCATTAGACTTTGGCGAGAAAATACCTCCCCTTCGCTGCTGGCCAGCAAAGCCAGTAGGTTAAATTCTTTGCTGGTCAGTGAAATAGTTTCGCCTGCTCGAATGACTATTCTTTTTTTTAGATCAATGTTGAGATCCGCAATAGTAATAAGAATGTCTTTTTTGTTCTTGCCTCGTCTTAACAGTGCTTTTACACGAGCCAATAATTCAGAAAAGGCAAATGGTTTCACTAAATAATCGTCTGCCCCCATTTCGAGGCCTTTTACTCGATCATCCACGCTATTTCGAGCAGTCAAACAAATAATAGGAATAGAGCAGCCTCGCTGGCGAAGTATTTCAATAATGGTTAATCCACTAATTTTAGGCAACATCAAATCTAAAATGATGATATCGTATGCATCATTTTGCAGAGCTAATTGCAAACCTGCCTCTCCATCGGCGGTTTGTGTGACCTTACTGCCTTGGCTTTCAAATCCTTTTGCCAAATATTTTCTTGTTTTTTCTTCGTCTTCAATAATTAAAATACGCATCATACAACCATTTTTAATGAGCAAAGTATAACATTCACTCCTTCGATTCTAAAGATCTCCTTATGGAAATCGTTTCGGCGTAGAAAGAGGCTGCCTTTGGCTTTCACGAGAGATTGAGAGTAATGGTAATTCTACCAGAGTAGCCGGTTTTACCGCACTTGAGGCTGATAATCGAATACCCTTTATTGAAGGAGGATTCAAATTGGATTGACAAAAAATCATCCCCACCATTCCTCCCATACAGGTTCCTAGCACAGCGCCTAATGTGAAAGTTAAAGAAGGAAGCGCAAATGCACCGATTAATGCGCCTAAAATACTCCCTATAATGCCTCCCATCGAAAGCGCTAGATTTAATTTCTTAATAGGAGGTGCACTTTTTTTCGCTTCGATTGCTTTTGTTGTAGGAGACTGAAAAGAAAAAATGCCACTGATGCCTCCTAAAAGGCCGCCGATTAGAATTCCCATCGTAACAGAGAGAGCACTGTTGCCAGCAGGAAAAAATAGTAAAAGGGTTATTGCACCAAAAGCTGCCCCCACAATACTGCCTGCTTTGCTAAAAAATTGAAGCCTTAATAACGTTTCTTTGAGACTTTTTTTGGAAGTGGGTTGCATCAAAAGAACCACACCGATGCTTGTTAAGGCTCCTAATCCCGCCCCTAAAAATCCATACACACTGGCTTTTCCACTATGAATAACGGTCATTTGTACAATAATGCCCAACGCTGCGCCTATGAGCGCTCCAATATTGAGGGTGTAACGCAACACTTTGGGGGATAAAGAAAAGGAGTGAGAACGGGTGTTCATCCACCGCACGGCCAAGGGAGCCATGATTAACGCTCCTAAAGCTGGGGCTAATAATGCTGCAGGAGGGAAGAAAAAGGCTACCCCTGCCCCCAATGAAGTGCCTATCAAGAAACCTATTTGTAAACCGATTTTAATATTTGCCTGTTTTTTTTTGGAAAATTTTTTCTCTACCGTATTTTTAGCAGTTCCCGCTATTTTTTGATACAAAGCGAATAATAAAAGACCTGCCACCACCGTAGAGAGCATTCCCAATAAACTATCAAACGAAGCGGGAAATACCGATAAAAAAGTGCCATAAGCAATCAACCCCACATAAGCCCCTACCGCTAATCCTACTCGAGCGACTAGCGCGAGCGATGATTGATGTTGAGTAAAAAATTTCCCAAAAATATACGGTAATAATAAAAAAAGAAGAGGCAAAAGAAAGGCTCCAATGCCTTCGCTTTCTAACAAAGTTTCTTCACTTCGTTTTAATTGAGCGCTATTGGAAGGTGTCACCGAGGCTGTACCTTTCCCCAGTTTTACACCCAATTTTACGAGTTTTGACATTCTTTTAAGAGTTGAATATTCTACCATTCTCTATCCCCGTTATGACCGGAATAAGCCCATAATAGGATGTATGATAAAGGAAGGAGCATGGCCTTTGCGTGACACAGAGATGACGATTTCGGGTCAGATATGAATATCCAAAAACTTTACTACCGTCTTTTATTGCTTCGCTGTAATGGGGTACGAAGAGTACGCGAACTTTTTTTTATGCCGGCCCTTGCTCAACCGCCGCCGCGAATTTTAATCGGGGCAATGGTGTTATTGGGCGATTTTGTCATGATGGCGCCCCTTGTTCAGGCCATTCGTCGCCAATATCCTGCTACAGAAATCACTCTTTTAGCGCCTCCTGGGTTTGGGCCCCTGGGGCAAGCCATGAAAGGAGTGGATCGGGTTATCGAAGGGCGGGCACGCAATGGCCAATGGGCGGCCGAATTTATTCGTCACTATAACCATTATTGGGATCTCGGCTTTATTCCTTTCGTGTATTTTTTAATCCCTTTATTTTATGGGGTGGGGGTTAAGCACATCGTCTCTTTTTCAGACCCTAAAGGACGTCGCGCCTATCAAATTCATACGCCTGTCCCATTGCCCGCCGCGGCGCATGTAAGCCGCATGATGCTCCATTTGGTGGGAGACAAAACGACTCGCTATGTGGCCCCTCATTTTGATTGGACGCACTTTCCTGTGCCCAAATGGCTACACGGCAAACACTATGTGGTGATTCATCCCAGCGCTAGTCGAGCCATTCGTATTTGGCCTCTCCGTCGGTATGTGGCCATTGCTAAAAAATTATTGGCGGAAGGGTATGAAATTATTCTTACGGGTACCGCATCGGAAAAACCCGTGGCAGATGCTCTTCAAAGCCGTTTAATGATGTCCTCTGTGCATAATCTAGTGGGGAAAACCCCTTTGACAGTGCTGGCTGGAATATTAACTCAAGCGGACTGTGTAATCGGACCCGATACGGGTGTCTTACATTTAGCCCGAGCATTAAATGTACCAAGCGTTACACTAATGGGCCAGACGCAAAAAGAAATATACGGCACAGATTCCGATTTTCATGACACCACGCGTTCTAAAGTGGTGTATGTAGAACATTTAAGCTGTCGCAATCAACAGGATTTTTTCAAACAAACCCTAGCCGGTATCGCTAACTGTAAACGAGAAACTTGTTTATATCCGGAAGTATCGTGTATGGTAGGCATGCGAACGGCCTTGGTGTTTCGCACATTACAATCGGTTTTACACGCTGAAATAATATTATGAACTTTTTAAATTATTTAAAATACGGCTTAATTCTTTTTCTGATCATCGAAATTGCGAGCTTTATTGTAGTCGCCGATTGGATCGGTATTTGGGCCACCTTAGGCTTAGTGGTGATGACCACTGTACTGGGAGGGTATATTTTACGCCGTCAAGGTTTGCTCACCCTGGGTGAAATGATGCAGTCGCAGCCATGGGCTGTTTTCCAGTCCATTCCTCACCCGCAGTTACTGCTCCTGGTAGCCGGATTTTTATTGGT
>DATDVD010000011.1:0-2406 GCA_035290065.1 Coxiellaceae bacterium
CAATGGTTCCTTTGCCAGATGTGGTAGCAGACTTAGCGGCATGCCATACATTTATTAGTACGGGAAGGAAAAAACCACGGGAGGGGGCCTCTGTTCTACTGGCAGAAAGTAAGAGTGGTTTGGCACGAGAAACCAAACGACATTTTTTAAAAGTGTATAAAATGGTCGAGGGCCCGGGAGAGGTTCCTCAGTTAGGGCCCAGAAGCTATCGCGCGGATGTATATGAGGACGGCATTATTCGACCTGACCAAATGGCCCAAATGGAAGTGCTGGCCACGTGGCTCCATCGGGTTTTTATTACGACGGCTGATAATCAGCCTGTTGTTTCTAAAGCCTCTCTGCTTAGATTAGGAGAGAGTATAGTGGGATGCGCGACGGAAGAAATCCCAGGGTTTGAGCCATTATTCAAATATAGGTGTGAACACGGACAGGCTGGTTTGGTGGCAGTGGTTAATACACCGGGAAATCGCCATTTGCTCGCTCAAATGACGGTAGCAGTAGCGGTTTGGGGAAATAGAGATGCTCAGATAAGTAATATGGGCTTGAGCCGAAGAGGCGATGAGCGACGCCTCACTTGCTATGATTTTGATATGGCATTTGAGGGGCGTTATGTGCAGATGCCGATTATGCCTCCTATGGTAGAAGATCCTACCTTTGGCTATCGACCTTCTGGCTATTATGATGAGGCAGAACACACCTGGATTTCAATTGCTGCGGATGTAAGAAGAGTTGTTGCCCATATTTTATTGATTGGGGAAACTACTGAATCATCGGTTTATCTGGGAGAGTATTGCGTCATTCTCAATTCGTATAGACGATATTTACAACACCCTGCCCGTCATTTTTCTGCAGAACAAAAAGCCATGTTTGAATTTCCTGTTTTAAATGCCGCCCTACCTGCTGCAGAATTAATTCGACAATTAAAAAAAGTGGCTCTTAAGATTAAAGCTTTTGGGGCATTTTATGTTCGTTTTCTAAATGATTTTGATGCTTATCGATGGAGTGACGAAGGGTGTCTGGATACACTAAGAGGTGAGATGCATCTCGCCCAAGAGGCTAAAGCGAGAGGTGAATCTACCGCTATTACGTTGCAAGACGAAGGCTATGAAGCGTGGTTAAAATATTTATTTTTTCCACCGGCTTTGCAGCAGGCTCTCTCAGATAACATTGCCACCGATC
This sequence comes from Coxiellaceae bacterium, assembly GCA_035290065.1. Classification (GTDB taxonomy): domain Bacteria; phylum Pseudomonadota; class Gammaproteobacteria; order Coxiellales; family Coxiellaceae; genus DATDVD01. Next base: position 1,180 of record DATDVD010000011.1, read on the forward strand.
CAGCTGTTAAGAAAGTGACGAATCGATATTTAACAGCACGATTTGCCCCCGTATGGAAAGCGCTGAAAGATTCTCCAGGATTTATAGTGTTTTTGCGCAATCAGGGTCAAGCAGCACTGGCTCGTATTCGGGCGCATTATCAGGGAGTGTGGACACATAATAAATATGTGCAGCATTTATTCGGTGATGACGAAGCGGCATACCGCGCCATGATTGAAGAACAAGTTTCTTTTGCGTATCTTCAGAACCGTGGTGAGGCACTAGAATTTCGTGAATGGGCAGAGCAGTATTTTTCAGCATTGAGAAATAATACAGAGTTTTCTTCGATAAAAGCGTTATTTGAACAATTCCAGACTAAAGGCTATCGTGACCGGATGCTTATTTCCGATGAATGGTTGCGGGATGTTTTTTCACAACCAGGAGATAAATCTTACAAACGTACGCGCGTGTTATTGTATGCCCTCATGGCACCGGTCGCCGACTGGACAGACAATTTTTATCGGGTATTTAAACAGACTCGTACTGAGATGAGATCTTCTCCTATTCTAGGACAACGTGTACAACTAGAATTACTGTGTTTAGAAAAATACTATGAACGAACGCATGGAATAGTGTCGGCTGCTACAACGGCGGCAGAAGGGATAGACATTAGAGGGCTGGCTCAGCGGGCATTGATGGTAGCGATTAAAGGAGGTCATGAGCCTGCTGTTCATGCGCTGTTAGTTGAAACATCCGACACTTTAGAATTGAATGTGGATACGGGAATGAGACTTCCGCTGGGGTGGGCTGCTTATTTAGGCTGGGAACCTGTTATCAGAAGACTGCTTGTTCAGCCGCGCATCAACCCGGATGCTCAAGATGAAGCAGGGGATACCGCTCTTATTATGGCGTCCAGCGCAGGACATGAAGCGGTTGTTCGTACTTTACTTGCCAATGGAGCCAATATTCATTTAAAAAATAAGGCCGCAAGGACTGCATTAGCAGAGGCGGCGATTTCAGGACATGAAACGATAGTTCGTGCTTTATTAGCAGCGGAGACTAATAGTGGGGATCGTAGACATGCATTGATATGTGCGCTCGGCACACGTCATGAAGCGATAGCGGCTATTTTTGTGGAAGGGTTAGATGTATCGGAACTTGAGACAGAGGGATCCAGGGACAGTACTCCGTTGGTGTGGGCGGCTTATCGAGGGTATGCCACTATCGTCAACGCATTGCTTGCTAAAG
>DATDVD010000012.1:0-45438 GCA_035290065.1 Coxiellaceae bacterium
CACCATTATGGAAAGTCAAATTACGACACCCTTGGAAAATGCTATTGCCGGCGTACAAGGCATTCAATCGATCAGTTCCAGTAGCAATGGCAGCTCCAGCAACATTACTGTTTTATTTCAGCCGGGCGGTGATTTTGAATCTCAAGCCGGTGAGGTACGTGATAAAGTGGCCGCTGAAGTTAAAAATTTACCGGTTGATGCCGACCCTCCCGTAGTCACTGTCGGAACAGTGGGATCGGTGGTGGTATATTATGGCATTACTCAGCCAGGGAAAAGCTCTGCCGAAATTCGTGATTATGTTAATCACAATATTGTTCCGGTCATTCGTCAGTTACCCGGAGTAGGTGGTGTATATGTCAATGGTGCATGGGATTATGCCCTGCGCATTTGGTTGGATCCGGCCAAAATGGTGGCATTTAATGTAACCGTGACCGATGTTCAAACAGCACTCAATACCAATAATATTTTTTTCCCAGCCGGTTCTATTCGAGGAGAGAATCGTACGTATGCCATTGTATCGGACACGCAACTTAAAAATGTGGATGAATTTTCCAACATTATTATTCGCCAGAATGATCAAGGCACCATTCGTTTAAAAGATATTGCGGAAGTAGGATTAGGATATACCACACCTTTTCCTACGCCCTTATGGTTAGGCAATCAAGAAGGTGTTGTATTGAATGTTCAGCCCTTGCAGACGGCTAATCCTATTGCAGTGGCCACCGTCGTTAAAAAAGTTATGGAGCAGTTAAAAACGAATTTACCAAATAATATGCAATCGGTATTGAGTTATGATTTATCCACTTTTCTGAAAGGCTCCATTAATGAAACATTTATATCCATTGGTGAGGCTATTATATTAGTGATTTTGGTAGTGGTGGTGTTCTTAGGCTCTTTTCGTGCGGCCAGTATTCCCATCGTGACTATTCCTGTCAGTATGATCAGCGTCTTTTTTATTATTTATATATTAGGCAATACGATTAATGTTATGTCGTTATTGGCGATGGTGTTGGCCATTGGGCTTGTTGTCGATGATGCCATTGTGATGTTGGAAAATATTTATCGTCATGTTGAAACAGGCATGACGCCCATGGATGCAGCAATAAAAGGTAGCCAAGAAATTTCTAATGCCATTATTGCTATGTCCATTACGTTAGTGGCTGTGTATGCACCGGCAGCTTTTGCTGAAGGATTTACTGCTAAATTGTTTCAAGAATTTGCTTATACCTTAGCAGGAGCTGTATTAATCTCAGGCTTTATTGCCTTAACCTTGTCTCCTATGATGTGTTCTCGTTTGCTAAAACCCGGCCATATTGAAACGCCTTTAGCCAAAAAATGGGACAGTTTTTTTGAGCATTTAGCAAACACCTATCGGTATTTCTTAAGGGGGTGTTTAAAAGCCAAACATGCGATTTTGTTGGCAATTATTTTGATAGGGGTATTTGGGTATGGATTATCCAAAACCATGTCATCTGAATTTCTGCCGCAGGATGATTACGGTGTGATTAATTTTTCGGTGCAAGCGCCAGAAGGTTCAACGGTAGAATATGTTGAGCAATATTTAGGACAAATAAAAACTATTTTAAATCACGTTTCCTCCATTAAATCCTGGGGATATCAATTACTCTCTAACGATATTTTAACGTTTATTACTTTAAAACCCTGGAAAGAACGGCATTTAACCGTTCAACAGTTGGTGATACAGTTAAATGCGGCATTAACGAAAATTCCTGGCCTTACCATGAACGCCTATGTACCCGATGTGATTGATTATGGAGAACAAGGTTCCGATTTAAATCTTAATATTGTTACGTCTGGTACTTACGAAGATCTTTTATCGCCGGTGACTAAAATGATGGTATTGCTCCATAATTATCCAGGGGTGGTGGATATTGGTACGGATTTAACCTTCAATTCCCAGCAGTATTTAATTTCCATTAATCGCGATTTAGTAGCAGAATCTGGTGTTAATTTACAAGACCTGGCCAATACTATTCAAGCCATGATGAGTGGTAATCATTGGACCAATGTTCAATCGGGTGGTATTTCGTACAGTGTCTTAGTACAGATGAATAAAAAATATTTAAAACACGGATTTCTGAGTTTGGATCAATTGTATGTGCGGGGTGGTGGAGGCACAAATACAACCACGCTGAATAATATGATTCCTTTAAGCAGTTTGGTTACTTTGACGCCTCGCATCTGGCAAGGCAATTTACGGCATTTTAATAGCTTACGGTCAGGCTTAATTACTGCTCGTTTAGCGCCAGGCTATACAGAAAGCGATGCCATTCATTTTGTGGAACAGAATGCTCCTCTGGTGATGACGGACAATACTCGCTATGCATTTTCCGGTAAAACCCAGCAATTTTTGCAATCTTCTGGCAGTTTATTGACGATTATTTTTTTGGCGTTTATTTTTATTTATCTTATTCTATCTGCCCAATTTGGTAGTTTTATCGATCCATTTATTATTTTATTTGCTGTGCCGCTCAGTATTGTGGGGGCCATGTTTTTCCTGAAATTAGGGGGAGGAACCTTAAATTTATATTCTCAAATTGGTATGGTCACGTTAGTAGGGTTAATCAGTAAGCATGGTATTTTAATTACCCAATTTATTAATACTCTTCGAAACGAAGGAAAAGCTTTGGAAGAAGCTATTGTCATGGGCGCGTCCATCCGCTTAAGGCCTATTTTAATGACGACGGCGGCGATGGTGTTTGGGGCATTGCCATTGGCTTTAGCCAGTGGGCCAGGTGCCGCGGGGCGGGCGCAGATTGGATGGGTGATTGTAGGAGGCCTAGTATGCGGGACCTTTTTCTCCTTGATCGCTGTCCCAGTTGCGTATTCCTATTTAGGTGTGCTAAAAAGACGGGACGCATCTCAAGAGAAGGAAGAATAAATGAACAATTTCAAACGATTAGGAATAGGGATTTTAATAGGCAGCAGTGTAATGACCATTCAGGCGGCAGAGCCCCCAGCCAGCACTCCGGCTGTGCAATCTTACGAAAGCGCTACCTTTCCTGCGGCACCTCAGCCTGCTGTGGCATCTGCAGTTGCTCCTGCAGCGAGCACTGCTTTATTGAAAGAAGATGTGAAAGCCTTAACCACAGCAGAACTTAATCAACAAGCAGCGTTGGCTAAACAATACGATATGCTTCATGAAAAAATTGCGGACTTAAGTCAGTCGGTGTTGATGATTCAACAACGCATTAATGAACACATGGATATGTTAGATCAAAAAACCGGCGCCATGCAGCAAGAAATTGAAACACTCGTTGGCCTGATTAAAACCATCAATGCGCAGATGAACAATGCGCCAATTAAGGTCATTCCTACTCCAGTCATTGGTGAAAGAAATGAAAGCGACAAGTTATTTGCAACAGCCATAAAATTTTTTGAAAATGTTTATTTGCATTATAGTACTGTGGTATTAGTGGGAATAGGCATTGTTGCGATTGGATTAGGATTTTTATTTCGTGGAGCGCCAAAACAAATACCCGCTTCTGTTCAACCCAGCCCTCTTCCCAAAATCGAAGACACGGAAGACGAATATGATTTTATGGGAAGCCAAGAAAGTATTCCTGCAAAATTAGATTTAGTTCGTGCATATATCGCGATGGAAGATTTTGACGCAGCAAGTCACGTGCTCCAAGAAATTCTTAAAAAGGGTACGTCATCACAGCGTGCCGAAGCACGCGAATTATTTAATCGGATTCCTGCTAAAGCCTAATGAGTATCCAACGAATTGCAATGGGCATTTCCTATGATGGAAGTGCCTACCACGGATGGCAAGCGCAAGAAGGATTAAGAACCGTCCAAGCCACGTTAGAAAAAGCGTTATCCAGTGTGGCGAATCATCCTGTGGTTGTGACTTGTGCTGGACGCACTGATGCAGGCGTGCACGCCTGTGAACAAATTGTTCATTTCAACACAGAAGCCTGGCGCAGCGAACACGCCTGGGTGTTTGGGGTGAACAGTAATTTGCCACGTTCTGTAAATGTGTTATGGGCACGTGCCGTGGGACAAGATTTCCATGCGCGCTACAGTGCAATGGCCCGTCGTTATCGTTATATTCTCTATAACGATTCTATTCGCCCCGCTATTTTAAGCCAAGCCGTCAGTTGGCAATATCGACCATTGGATGAAATTTCCATGCAGCTGGCTGGAGAATATTTACTGGGTCAACACGATTTTACCTCGTTCCGCGGTGCGAATTGCCAAGCGAGATCTCCTGTGCGCACCCTTCATCGCTTTCGTATTGAACGCCGCGACCGTTTAATTATCACCGATATTGAAGCCGATGGATTTTTGCACCACATGGTGCGAAATATTATGGGTGTGTTGATGATCATCGGCAGTGGCGAACGTCCCATCGAATGGATCAAAGAAGTTCTCCAAGCCCGCGATCGCCGAGAAGCTGCCATGACCGCTTCTCCCAACGGCCTCTACCTTATTAAAGTGCAATATCCCCCTGAATTTGATTTCCCCAAAAGTCCTCCCGGCCCCTTCTTTCTATAGCTTGTTTACTTACTTCTAAAGGGGGAAGGGCGTAGCAAAAACCTCAGAAACCCGCTATCATATTTCCCCTATGAGTTGGTTCCGAAAACTATTACCTAAAATCAAAACTGTCACCAAGAAAGATGTTCCGGAGGGTGTGTGGAGCAAGTGTCCGGCGTGTGTGGCTGTTTTGTATCGCGTTGAATTAGAACGTAATCTGAATGTTTGCCCCAAGTGTAACTATCATATGCGCTTAAACGCGCGTAAACGTTTAGGATTATTGCTGGATCATGAGGGCCAAGAAGAATTAGGTGCACAGATTGAGCCAAAGGATCGTCTAAAATTTAAAGATTCCAAAAAGTATAAAGAACGCATCCAACAAGCTCAAAAAGAGACGGGAGAAATGGAAGCGTTAGTAGTTATTCGGGGCACCCTCAGTGGGCATCCCATTGTGGTTGCCTGTTTTGAATTTGGTTTTATTGGCGGTTCCATGAGTGCTGGGGTAGGGGAGCGTTTTGTACTGGCTGCCCAACGCGCTTTACAAGAAAAAATCCCTTTTATTTGTTTCTCCGCCAGTGGGGGTGCTCGTATGCAAGAAGGTGTGTTATCGCTGTTTCAAATGGCTAAAACCAGTGCGATTTTAGCACGGTTAAAAAGTAGCGGCGTACCCTTTATTTCTGTGTTAACCGATCCCACCATGGGGGGCGTTTCAGCCAGTTTAGCCATGTTAGGCGATATTATTATTGCTGAGCCTGGTGCATTAATTGGCTTCTCGGGCCCTCGCGTTATTGAGCAAACCATTCGGCAAACTTTACCCGAAGGTTTTCAGCGCAGTGAGTTCTTATTAGAACATGGTGCCATTGATATGATTGTCAGCCGTGTCAAAATGAAAGAAAAACTATTAAGTTTATTGTCTCAACTAATGCCCCTCTCTTCTCATTATGCTGATGAGAACCCAAGCGCCTGATTCTCTTGAAACTTGGCTCGCTTACATCGAGCAAATACATCCGCAGACTATTAATTTAGGACTGGATCGTATTCGTCCTATTGCAAAAAGTTTGCAGTTAACCAATTTTTATTGTCCCGTGGTAATCATTGGGGGCACTAATGGAAAAGGTTCAACCGTTCGTTTTTTAGAAACAATTTTATTGAAAGCAGGTTATTCCGTAGGGGCTTATACTTCACCCCATTTGTTGCATTTTAAAGAACGATTACGCATTAATAATCAGACGCTTTCCCCTGAACTCTGGGTGGCAGCCTTTGAAGTGATTGAGAAAGCTCGCGATACCACGCCATTAACATTTTTTGAATTTACCACGTTAGCAGCTTTGTATTTGTGTCGATATTCAAGAGATCCACAGCCTGAAACGCTCGATATTTTACTGCTAGAAGTAGGATTAGGCGGCCGTTTAGATGCGGTTAACATGGTTGAACCGGATATTTCGGTTATCACCTCCATCGAATTAGATCATCTCGATTATTTAGGCCCAACCCGAGAACTGATTGCGATTGAAAAATTAGGCATTTCACGTCCTCTTAAACCCTTAATTCTAGGAAGTGGAGCAGAATTAACACCGATTAAAGCTTTCGCGCTCAAACATCAGGGAGGTTTTTATGCCTATGGCAAAAACCTACAGATCGAGCAAAGTTCAAACAGTTGGTTTCTACAAACGGTGCGCGGACGCACGGGTCCGTGGCCTATCCCTCCTCTCGCACTTCGAAATGCGGCGTTAGCCTTGCAAGTGTTGGAGTGTCTGCATGAGCGGATGCCCGTGTCCTCTATCGCTATCACCGAGGGTCTTCGAGACGCGCGATTAGCAGGCCGGCAAGAATGGAGAGAACAAAACGGGATTTTGTATTGTTTCGATGTGTCTCACAATAGTGAGGCGATTCACTATTTAGCAACCCACTTAAAGGTGCTCCCTTGTCAGGGTAAAACGTATGGTATTGCCGCCTTGCTATCGGATAAAGCCGTCAGTGCTTTGACACCGATGGTCCCGCTGGTTGACGAATGGTATCTTCCTTACCTGAGAACCCCACGTGCTCAATTACCCGAAGTTTTGCATGCACATTTGAAGACAGAACAGGCCAAACGTTGTTATACTGTGGCCAATGTAGAGGAAGCGTTATCGGCATTATCACGGCATCTTGTTGCAGGAGATCGCGTGATTATTTTTGGATCTTTTTATACCGTGGCTGCCGCAAAACAAGCATTACATCATGAAGATTGAAACAAAACATCGTGTCATCGGGTTATTAGTGATCTTGGCATTGGGCGCTATTTTTATTCCCCTGTTATTTTCTGAAAGTAATTTATTGACGGCGAAATTAGTTTTATCCAGTCATATGCCCACACCTCCCGCTTTACCGGATGTTAATCTCCAACCCCCGACAGAAGCTCAAGTTGTTTCGTCTGTCACATTGCCTGTTTTGCCGGATGCGTGGGTTATTGAGCTCGGTCTTTTTTCCTCGCCGTCGAGTGAAGCGTTGGTGGAACGCTTAAGAGCCGCAGGATTTGATGCTTATTCTCGCTCCGACGTAAAAGAAGGGCAAACGGCCCTTCGTGTGTTTGTAGGCCCTGAAATTAATAAACATGTCTTAGAAGCCCAAAACGAACAACTTAAAAAAACATTTAAATTAGATGGCACCCTTAAACCGTATACGGTGCAATCCTCTATTTCCTAAGGAATGCCACATGAATTGGGCAGATTATTTAATTCTTATTATTATTGCTATGTCAGTATTGATTAGTTTTTTACGGGGCTTCGTAAAAGAAGCCATTTCATTAGTGGTGTGGGTATTAGCCATTATTATTGCGATTCGATGTTCCGGTTTTTTTACACATTTGTTAGTGCCTGTGATTCAATCCGCTTCTGTTCGTTATATTATTGTGTTTGTCACCTTATTTTTATTGGTATTAATTATCGGAGTATTTATCAGCGTCTTTGCAGGGGAGTGGATGAGCCGTTCAGGGCTGGGTTTTGTAGATCGATTAGTGGGCATTGTATTTGGAACAGCACGCGGTATTTTATTAGTGGGTATTTTATTAATGTTTGTGAATTTAACTTCTTCTCAAGAAAATACGTGGGTCGAAGAATCGCAATTAATCCCTTATTTTAAAACTTGGGTTAGTTGGCTTAATGATTTTCTGCCAGACAAAGTAAAAGCGATGGCGCATTGGGCAGGAACACAAGCCCATCCTATAGAAGACGAAGAAAGAGAACCGGAATAATGTGTGGAATTATTGGCGCTATTACAACGCAGTATGTAAACCAAGACATTTACGATGGCCTTACGATTATTCAACATCGAGGTCAAGATGCCGCGGGTATGATTACGTATGATGATACCACTCGCCACGTTCATATTCGCAAGAGCAATGGATTGTTACGCGATGTTATTCGTGAATCTCATATGCTGCGATTAACCGGTAAAATGGGTTTAGGCCATGTGCGTTATCCCACAGCGGGTACTTTTAGTTCAGCAGAATCCCAACCGTTCTATGTCAATTCTCCCTATGGCTTAAGTTTAGTGCACAACGGCAATTTAGTTAACACCGAATCGTTAGCCCATGATCTAATGAAAACAGATTTACGCCATTTAAACACCTATTCCGATTCGGAAGTGTTATTAAATATTTTTGCCCATAAATTAGCCCAAGTAGGGGAAGAACAATTAACACCCACCGCTTTATTTAAAGCAGTTAAAAAAGTGTATGAGCGAGTGCAGGGTGCTTATTCAGCGTTAGTTATGATCAATGGATACGGCATAGTAGGCTTTCGAGACGCATTTGGTATTCGCCCACTGGTGTATGGAAAACGGCGCACCGAGCAGAGCACTGATTATATGTTTAGCTCGGAAACCATTGCTTTAGATGCCTTACGATTTGAACCCTTAGGGGATGTAAAACCAGGTGAAGCTGTTTATATCGATTTAGAAGGCCGTGTGCATCGTCAAATTTGTGCCCACCAGGCTCAATTATCGCCCTGTATTTTTGAGTTTATTTATCTTGCGCGTCCTGATTCAGTGATTGATCATATCTCAGTTTATCGTTCTCGACTCAATATGGGTATTCGTTTAGCCAATAAAATTTTACGCACCCATCCCAATCATCCTATCGATGTAGTTATTCCTATTCCAGACACGAGTCGCACGTGTGCTTTACCTTTAGCTCAACGCTTAGACGTTAATTATTCCGAAGGATTCGTAAAAAATCGCTATATTGGCCGCACCTTTATTATGCCGGGACAAGCTATTCGCCGAAGCTCTGTTCGCATGAAATTAAATGCTATTAAAGATGAATTTTTAAATAAGAATGTATTATTGGTAGATGACTCAATTGTTCGTGGCACCACGTCTAAAGAAATTATTCAAATGGCGCGCGATGCCGGCGCTAAACAGGTATTTTTTGCTTCCAGTGCGCCAGAAGTACGTTTTCCGAATGTCTATGGCATTGATATGCCGGTGGCAGAAGAGTTAATTGCCCATAACAAAACAGCTGACGAAGTAGCGGCAATCATTGGTGCCGATTGGTTAATTTATCAAGATTTACCCGATGTGTATGCTGCCATTAATGAAGCCGTTAAACCGGGCTATGAAAAAATTCAACGTTTTGAAGATTCTATTTTCACAGGCAATTATATGGCAGGCACCCTCGATTCGGCCTATTTTCGCCAACTCAAAACTCGTCGGGGTGAAGCTGCTAAGACCAGTCAGGTTTAAAACCCAGGGAATAACGAAATATTCCTCGTTTTCTCGGGGTCCTTACTGGAGAACCCCGAATGTTTTTTTCGCTATAATCACGTTATAATGCCACTATTGTTTATCCATTTGTTTTTTTGCAATAAAACAGGAGGATTTAAGATGGCAGCCCCCACTCCTTTAGCATTGCTTAAAAGAACGTTACGTACCCATTTTCTCATCGCTTTTGGAGAAGAAAATGCGCCCGACCAGGATTATCAAGCCTTTATTGAAGATGGCGTTTGGGATAATACTGTAATTGCCAAACGAAAATGTCTTAATCCTTTAAAATGGGCAGAGTTTTTAATATTAATAAGTTGGTATTTTACTAAAAAACTTATTACTTACGCGCTAAGAATCGCTTTTTTTGTAAGTTTAACACTACCTTTAGTTTGTTTCGCATGTGTTTTAAGTGTAACTTTTCTCACAGGTCAGCAGGCCTTTAAGTTTGTTACGGATTCCCTTCGTTTTTTGTTTTATTTATCCGGATTTTTAGCAGGATTGGCGGCGGCTTCCATCTTTATTGTATTAAAAACGATTTTTTCTCCCGTCAACGAATTATTTTCCGCCAGTCGAAATTCCTGACGAGAAGAACCCCTCGTATTAAACTTGCTTATGTCTGCTATTTTTTCTGCCATCGCTTTTCTTTTTATTGCCGGTCTTTTTATTCATACCGCCTTTTTCTTGCCATTTTATTTAGTGGTTATTCCAGTGGTTTCTTTTTTATCGGTTCTTTTTGCAAGCGCCCTAGCGGCAAAAATCCTTACGATTGGGATAGTGCTGTTTGCTAGCGCGTGTTTAATTAAATTATTTTTTCACGGGCTTTCTTTGTTGGAAGCCTTTATAACCAACTATGATCAAAAAATAGCTGTGCCTCCTCTTCCCTCAGCACCGCTTTTGGAATCGGTGGGAAGTTTTCCACAGGCCGACCTCACAACGGCCCTTTCTCATCGGCATTACAAAACACCTACTAATGCAATGCCGGTTCCCCTTGTCGAGCGAGAAAGCGCTACTTATGCGGCCAGGCAAACGCTTGGAATCGGTTATAGAATTCCCACTGCCTCGCCTGTAGCCCAAATATAAGCTTGAAAACCCTCTTTATTCTTGCTAAAACGCCGGGATGATGAATCGCACTGTCTCCATTGCGCCCATGATGCGCTACACCGATCGGCATTATCGCTATTTAATGCGGTTAATGACGAAGCATACGCTGTTATACACCGTGATGCTTACGACAAGTGCATTAATTCAGGGGGATTATAAAAAACTGTTAGCCTATAACCTCGAAGAACACCCTTTAGCACTGCAATTAGGGGGCTCCCATCCGCAGGAATTAGCCACGTGTGCAAAAATGGCTGAAGAATTTGGTTACGATGAAGTGAATTTAAACGCCGGTTGTCCCAGTGATCGCGTACAATCAGGTCAATTTGGGGCGTGCCTCATGAAAACCCCTGAACGCGTGGCTGACTGTATTTTTGCCATGCAATCTGCTGTAAAAATTCCCGTGACGATTAAAACCCGTATTGGTGTGGATGAAATGGATGATTACGCCCATTTGCATCGATTGGTAGAGTTAGTCGCACACGCAGGTTGTAAGGTATTTATTATTCATGCCAGAAAAGCCTGGTTACATGGCTTAAGCCCTGCTGAAAACCGCCATATTCCTCCGTTACGATATGAAGTGGTGCATCAATTAAAACGCGATTTTCCACATTTAACGATTGTGATTAACGGCGGCATTAACGCTTTGGAAGAAATAGAGGCTCAATTGCCTTATGTCGATGGCGTTATGCTAGGCCGAGCCGCTTATCATCATCCATATTTATTTTCCGAAGTAGATACTCGATTTTTTGGAGACACCCAATCGCCTCTCCCTCAACCCGCCGTCATTCGTGAATTTTTTCCCTACATCCAAGCTCAACTTAAAAAGGACATTGCTCTCCACACCCTCACTCAACACCTCACCGGCTTTTTTCAAGGCCAAAACGGTGCCCGCCGGTGGCGCCAAACCCTAAGCCTAGGCCGCTCCCTCAATTTTCCCCTCCTAGAAGCCGTTCTAACTTCGATAGGTTCTTAAACTTGGGCCTTTAAAGCCTCGCTCCCCTGCCACTGCAGTGGTTACAAGTTCGGGGAGGAGAAGTAGTGAGTCTGCTTCTCTTGTCACGGGTATTTATTTTGTCTGATAAAACTTAAAAATATTAAAAAAGAAATAGCAGGGTCAGGCTTGACCCTGTTTTTTTAGATTAGTCTTTCTGACCGCTGGCTTTTTTGTCGTCGGTAGTTTTGGCATAGCGTTTGCGGAAACGATCTACCCGACCGGCGGTGTCGATAATTTTTTGAGTGCCAGTGTAAAAGGGATGGCATTTAGAGCAGATTTCTAGGTGTAACTCATGGCCCGCCGTGGAATTCACTTCAAATGTATTGCCACAGCTGCAGTTGACTTTCATAGCCTTATAGGCGGGGTGAATATTTTTTTGCATCGCGGATACCTCTTAATAAGCGCTGCAATATATCGAAATTTAGGCTCTTTATCAAGAGATCTGGGGCTAATATCTTTACTCCCTTACCCCGGGAGGATGGGGCTCCCCCACAGGTTTACCTTGTTATCACTAAGTAAGCTGGTAAAATCCATGGCTTTATTCCCGTTAACCAATAAGGTGGTACACTAATGAGCCGAGGGATGCCAGAGAATGTAACTTCGCTTGAGGGCTTAGAGGACATGATCGAAGAGCATACCACCTTCTCTTGGGCTAGCATGGCGCCCTGGTTTGTTTGCCTCCTAGGGGCTTTGTTTTACTGCTATGAGTATTTGCTGCGTGTCTCCCCCAGTGTGATGACCCAAGAACTCATGCAAACCTATCACTTAACGGCCATTTCTTTTGGTAATCTTTCCAGCGTTTATTATTATGTCTATGTTCCCATGCAGTTGTTTGTGGGGCTATTGCTGGATAAATATGGCCCTCGTCGATTACTCACGTTAGCCGTATTGGTGTGTGCGGTGGGAACGTATTTTTTCGCAGCAGGGTATAGTTTGTGGGTTGCTCAAATTGGCCGTTTTATGGTGGGGTTTGGTTCGGCGTTTGCCTTTGTGGGCGTTTTAAAATTAGCGACAATTTGGTTGCCGCCGCATCGTTTTGCATTGGTGTCTGGCTTTACACTCGCCTTAGGGATGATGGGAGGAATGTTAGGGGATGTCGCGCTTACCTCTTTAGTGCAATTACAAGGATGGAAACAAACCTGTTATTTAGCAGCCATAGTGGGCGTGTTATTGACGTTTATCATTTATTCTATTGTGCGTGATGAGAATCCGCGTTTACCGCCGGCGAAGCATTTATCTGATTTGCATAATGTTGTTTTAATTTGGTCTGAAATTAAAAAAATTCTTTTCAATCCTCAAATTTGGATTAATGGGGTAATTGGGTGTTTGTTATATTTGTCATTGTCAGCGTTTGCGGAATTGTGGGCGATTCCTTATTTAGAACAAGCCTCCAATTTTAAATCCGATGATGCGGCAGCTGCCTCGTCAATGGTATTTTTAGGTTGGGCGATCGGTGGGCCCATCATGGGATGGTTTTCGGATTTTATTCGGCAGCGCCGTTTATTGTTAACCATGGGCTCGGTGGTGTCGGCAGTGCTTATTGCGGTTGTGTTGTATGCACCCAATGTTAGTGCTCGGATGGTAATGGCCATTTTGTTTGTGTGTGGACTCTTTTCCAGTTCGCAAATTTTAGTGTTTTCCGTCAGTCGTGAAATTAGCCCGGTTACTTTATCGGGTACGGCCTTGGCGTTAACAAATATGATGGTGATGATAGGGGGCTTATTTGTGCCTTTAATTGGCTGGGTGTTGGATTTTGTATGGGCCGGTCAAATGGTGGCAGGGGCCCGTGTTTATTCTGTGGGTGCCTATCAGTTAGGCCTCTCCCTTCTGCCAGCCGGCTTAATTCTCGCTGCTTTACTAACGCTCTTTCTCCGCGAAACCGGCTGCCGCCAACAGATGGAATAATTTCCAAATCCCACCTCTATCCTAGATTATATTCCATTCCATTCCATTCCATTCCATTGCATTCCATTCGTAGGGGCAGAGCGTGCTCTGCCCGTGCGATATCTAAATCTTGTGCGGCGCTTCTGGGCAGACCACGGTCTGCCCCTACGGGAGGAGGGGGGTATAGGGTTTATGGTCTGATTTTTAATTTAAGGGCGTGGATATCGGTTTCCATCAATGTTTTTAGGGCTTCATAGACCAAACGATGTTGTTCCAATAACGTAAGGCCCTTAAAGCGGTGAGAAGCAATTTCGATGGTAAAATGGCCTTTACCTTCATGGCCCGTATGCCCCACATGCCGAGCGCTATCATCTTCTATCTTTAGAAAAATAGGCTGAAAAGCCGCTGTTAGACATTCTTCAATAGCCGTGATTCGATTAAGCATCGGTAGATTCAGACAACGGATGAAACCGCGACAGATACGTAATTTGAGCGAAGACAAAACACAATGTCATGCCTAACGTGCCAAATAATTTAAAATTAACCCACGTTTCCGTGCTGTATTGATAAGCAACCCATACATTGATGAGCCCTAACACTAAAAAATAAATTCCCCAACTGATGGTTAGCCGATTCCAAGCGGTTTCAGGCAAGGTAATTTTTTCTGCTAGAAAACGTTTTAAAAGAGGTTTTTCTAAATATTGGCTGATGAGAAGGATGCCTGCAAATATCCAATAAACGACAGAGGGCTTCCACTTGATAAAGAGAGGATTATGGAAAATAAGCGTGGCTCCTCCCAGAAGCAAAATAACTACAAAAGTAATCAAGGGGCCTTTTTTAAGCTCCCGAGTAGCTATCCAAAGCCAGGTGACTTGAATGAAAGAAGCGAGAATGGCCACCCCGGTAGCCCAATATAATCCATACAGCTTAAAAGTTAGAAAAAACAAGACAATAGGGATATAGTCCAAAATCCATTGCATAGGAGGAGTATATCATATTTTAAGGGGTGGTATGCTATACTCCCTCTAAAATACGCAGCCTAGATTTTTTTGCGGCGGTGGGTATTGATATTCGCGTAGGGGCAGAGCGTGCTCTGCCCAAAAGCGCCGCACAAGATTTAAATTCTGCACGGGCAGAGCACGCTCTGCCCCTACGAATATCAGTGCCAATACTCGTAGCCGTAGCAAGATTCAGGCGTAATGAGATAAACCGAGGCAATACGTGGAACAAGTAGAGTTAGTTGAATTTGAAGCCAAAATCGGCGGCCAGCCGATGATCCATTTCCCCAAAGATCTTTATATTCCTCCCGAAGCCATGCGGGTGATTTTAGAGGCATTTGAGGGACCGCTGGATTTATTGCTTTATCTCATTAAAAAACAAAACGTGGATGTTCTGAATATTCCTATTGCTGAAATTACTCGTCAGTATGTGCAATATATTGAATTGATGCACGAGATGCATATCGAATTAGCCGCGGAATATTTAGTGATGGCGGCTATGTTAGCCGAAATTAAATCCCGTATGTTATTGCCACGTCATCACGAAGAGGAACCAGAAGAATCGGATCCGCGGGCTGAACTAATTCGACGATTGCAAGAATACGAGCGTTTTAAAGAGGCGGCTGAACAAATCGATCAGTTAGATCGCGTTGAACGAGAATTTTATGTTGCTGAAACATTAGCCCCCCCCATGGATGTTATACCCGCTCAACCCGAAGTAAAATTTGATCAACTTTTGCAGGCACTGAAAGGGGTGATGGAGCGTGCTAAATATAACGAAAGTCATCATGTGTTGCGTGAAACCTTATCCATCAGTGACCGTATTCGCCAAATTTTAGAGCAAGTATCTTCTGATAAATTCGTTTCTTTTTTAAGCTTATTTCGTGCACGAGAAGGACGAATGGGTGTAGTAGTAAGCTTAATTGCTATGTTAGAATTGTTGCGCCAATCTGTATTAGAATTAAGCCAAACAGAACCATTTGCGCCGATTTATATCAAAAAACGCGCGGGCGAACATGACATTAATTGGGAAAACATCGATAAAGAATTTGAATCTCGTACGGAAGAGGAAGCGTAGATGACCACAGAGCATGAACAATTAGAGCAGATTATTGAAGCCGCTTTATTTACAGCCGGTGAGCCGATGAACACCACGCGAATTCAATATTTATTTGAAGAAAGTGAGCGACCGACCGTTGAAGCCATTAAACAGGTTATCGAAACCCTCGAAAAAAAATACGAAGGTCATGGCATTATGCTAGTAAAAGTAGCGAGTGGATATCGTTTTCAATCGCGAAAAGAATATGCGCCGTGGTTACAGCGTATGTTTGAATCTAAACCCCCTCGTTATTCCCGTGCTTTATTAGAAACCTTAGCCTTAATTGCTTATAAGCAGCCTATTACGCGCGGAGAAGTAGAAGATATTCGCGGTGTTTCTACCAGTAATCACGTGGTTAAAATTTTATTGGAACGCGAATGGATTAAAATTGTTGGCCAAAAAGAAGTACCCGGTCGTCCTGCTTTATACGGCACTACGAAACAATTTTTAGATTATTTTAATTTAAACGGTTTATCTGAATTACCCAAATTAAAAGATATTGTGGATCTTGATGCAATGGGTGAAAAAATTTCTCGTCAATTAGCACTAGCCATCGAAGGCAAAGCTTCTAATGATGTGCCGGATACGGTAATTGAAATGACTGTTAAAAGCTTAGATGCCGAATCTGAAAGCGAAGAAGTGAATTAACCATCACTGCAGCATAGATTTTCCTGCAGGATGGGTATTAATAGCAGTGGGTATTGATATTTGTGTAGGGGCAGACCGTGGTCTGCCCAAGAACACCGCACAAGATTTAAATACCGCACGGGCAGAGCACGCTCTGCCCCTACGAATATAGCAACCGTAGCTAGATTCAGGTTATATATTTTTTATCCCGAGGCACATTAAGTGACAGAGAAATTGCAAAAAATACTGGCTCGCGCAGGCTTAGGTTCTCGTCGAGAAATTGAGCGTTGGATTGATGCAGGGCGGGTGACAGTGAATGGTCAAGTCGCCACATTAGGATTACGCGCTGGTTCTGCTGATTCTATTTGCGTTGATGGACGTTCTATTCAGTTCGGAAAAACCCCACCTAAAACACGCGTTTTACTCTATCATAAACCACTCCACGAAATTTGTACTCGTCACGATCCGGAAGGGCGCCCTACCATTTTTGAACAGATGCCCCCCGTAGAAGGGCGTTGGATCAATATTGGCCGGTTGGATGTTAACACAACAGGTTTATTATTGTTGACGAACAATGGAGAGTTAGCGCATGCGTTAATGCATCCTTCCCGTCAAATAGAGCGAGAATATAAAGTTCGTGCGTTAGGTTCTTTAGATCAAGCCACGTTAAATGAATTTGTGAAAGGTGTAAACTTAGAGGGAGAAACCGTAACGTTTAAATCTATTATACCCGAAGGAGGAGAGGGAAGTAATCAAACCTATTGCGTAATCGTGTGCGAAGGACGCAATCGTTTTATTCGCCGCATGTTTGAGGCAAAAGGGTGTGCTGTCAATCGATTATTACGCATTCGATTTGCACATATTACATTGCCGCGCTCGTTATTGCCGGGAAAATGGATAGAATTAAAAGGAGATGATCTCAACTTATTGTTAAAATTAATAGTTCAGCGCGTACAATAGGGATCCCATTAATCGTTGTGTTTCATTATTTTGAGTGGTAAGCAGTGCTTTTTCTGCTAAATCGATTTTAGGTAAAAATTTGCTCAGCTTTTTAACATAGCTATTCACCGCTTCCATTGAATTGTGTTGTTGCAGCCGTCCCAGGGTGCTGTGAATTAGCAAAAAAGCTTTCAGTGAAATATAGTTACGAATAGGGTTAGTGGGAATGCTAGGTTCCCCAAATCCCAAATCAATAAAACGATTATTTAAATCAGAAGGAGGTTCTTCACCATAAAATTCTTCGGCCTCCTGATCCGAAAATTCAATACCCATCTCGCTTACTTTAATTAAACATTGCTGGTTAAATTCCATGATCAATTGGTGAAATTGCTCATAATGTAATCGAGTTAATTGCTCCAGTGGTTCTTGAACTTTGGCTAAATCGAGAGATTTTACGCCCATTAACTCCGAGGGAATAACAGAAACACGGTCCTCATATTGTGCTCGCTTAAAGGTCTCACTTTCGTACATCACTTGTTCCAGTTGTAAACGGCCTAAGGCGCAGTAGCTGGTGAATTTTGGTTGGAAAAAATCGGCATAAGGACCGGATAAGGCATTTACAATAGCCCGTTGGGAGAGTAAAGCGGGGGGAACCACTACTCCCTCAGCGCTCACTTGAAGTTTCTGCTTAGGGGAAATATCTAAAAAATGAATGAGTTGGGCTAGCCCTTGCCATTGGCTCAGAATCGTTCTAGCATAGGTGGAAAGGAAAGGGGTCTCTTTGGTCATTGCTTTTTCCTTAGTGCAATGGAAGTAATAATAGCATATTGGGTGAGAAAATGGACCCACTCAGTTTAGAAGAATACATTCAGCCTTTTGGATATGATTGCCAAAAAGGGGCCCAGCAAGTGTTGCACTATTGGGATAAGCCGCTGGCAATTGAACATTCCTTGTCTGCTTTGGGACATCGTGTCCATGGTTTCCATCAGTTGATCGAACTTTCTCCTGCTGCCTTAACTCAACATTTGCCCTATAGCGGTGGTTATTTTGAGTTAGCATTGGTTCATGGAGCTGTTTTTGCTCATCGTACGTTAGAGTTTGATATCGCCCTTATCCAAGAATTGGGCCGCGTAGCACAAGAAATTCGTATTTATCCTATCTTAGATTCAACGGGTAATATTCCGCACTATTTGCCTCGTTTTCTAGAGGTATTGCAAGATGCTCAATACGGTATCCAACTCAGCGAGATTCCAAAGGTAAAACATCCAGCGAATGTTTTATTGCAGCTATGGCCTAATGCCTGTGTACTAGCCAATGAATAGCGATGCGGTTAAGCAGGCCTTAAAAAACAATCAATTTTTTTAATCCTATTCCTGTAATGCCGGATTCCCATTGATAATGCCGGTAGGAACGTGACCGGTGGCAATATGCTCACTGGCTCTCTCACAATGAGCTCTTTGATCGTCAAAAAAAATATCTGCCCCAAATGAACGAAGAAATTCGGTTTTATTAAGACCTCCTAAGAAAAGCGCTTGATCAATACGAATATCCCATTCTCGTAACGTACGCACCACCCGCTCATGAGCCGGTGCTTGGCGAGCGGTGACTAACGCGGTGTGAATGGGGCACGCTTTTTCAGGAAAAAGTTTTTGAATGCGATGTAGTTGAGCTAAAAAGCCTTTAAAAGGTCCGCCGGGTAAAGGAATATGGGCCTCAGCTTTTTCTTTTGCTTGAAAGGCTTTTAATCCTTCTGTTTGATAGATTCGTTCCGATTCATCTGAAAACAAAACCGAATCTCCATCAAAGGCTATACGAATTTCTTCGCCAGGGGATTGAGGTTTTGTCATCGGCAGTAAAGTGGCGGCCGCGCAGTTAGCATTCAATGCATGCTTGACGTCTTCCGAATGAGCTGACAAAAATAAATGAGCACCAAAGGCTTGAATATAACGGTAAGGGCTTTCACCGCTCGTAAAGGCTGCGCGAGTAATAGTAAGTCCATAATGCTGAATACTATTGAAAACACGTAGTCCTGTATCTGCACTATTGCGAGATAATAAAATAACTTCAACCAAATCCTGGGTTTCATTAAGGTGTAATAATTTCTGGACCAAGGAAAAGGCAACCCCCGGTTCTAAAATCTTGGATTCATTTTCAATTTGATACTGCGCGTATTTTTCTACCCCTTCTTTTTCATAGATCTCATTGCTCTGGGTTAAATCAAAGAGCGCGCGGGAGGAAATGGCAATAATAAGTTTATGAGAAATATCTTCTGGCATCTTTAAATTTTAACATTCTTCTAACGATGAAACAATGGCAGGGTTTTCAGGAAAAGCCAGCCGATAAAATAATTTAGTAGGTCTTGCAATAGGTGATTGAGAAGAAGCTTTCGGCATTTCTTCTACCCGTTGTTGTAAAATTGACTGGTCTAATGTCCATATTTGATGCATAAAACTGTTGGAAGGAGGTTGTTTAAGATAATGATTATCATCCATTTCCATCTCTGAAAACAAATGCAACGATTTTTTGGCTCGAGTACAGGCTACATACATTAATCGAGTAAATTCAAATTCAGACTTTTTTTTCTGCAATAATTGGATATAGCTATAAAGCGAGTGAGAACGGTTAAGCATTAGAGGGGCTAATAATAAATCTGTGTCTGCATTTTTTCGAGGCCTTTCCATCCACTGCAAAAGCGGTTTTGTATCGGACAAAGGCATGCGGGATAAACCGGGTAGCAAAACATGATCAAATTCCAACCCCTTGGCTTTGTGAATCGTCATGATTTGTATAGCAAAAGCCGATAAACTGCCCGATTCAGCCGGTTGTTTTTGAATAACACGTTCGAGTTGTTCTAAGTGAATAGGTTCTGGAATAGAAACCAAGCATTCAAAAAATACGCTTACATTTCTTCGAGCCGATTCACTTCGTAATGTTTCAGGACCACGAAGAGCCCCCCAGATTTTTTTAATCCATTCATAAAAAGGAAAATCGGTTTGATGATGGAAAGCCTCTACTAAAATAGGCACTATCCATGCTAAACGAATCAAAGCCTCGCTACTGAGCGAGGGAATTTTTTTATATTCTTTTAACATAGGCCAGATAAAATCGCCACAATGCTGGCTAATCGCCAATAAATCGGCCAGTTTTAATCCACACCAGGGAGCGCGTAAAAGCGCTAACCAGGCCATTTTATTTTCCCATTGTAATAAAGCATGACAGAGAGTGAGGCAATCTTGAATTTCTGGTCGATCGTACAGGCTTTCTAAATCAATTCCATGAAAGGCTATAGAGGCTTTTCGTAACGCCGGCATAATGGTTTGTAATTGATGGCGAGATTGCACTAAGATCGCGATAGAGTCCTGAGGATATTTTTCTCGTAAACTCTGAATAGATTGAACCACGGCATCTTCAGTAGACAAAGTCTCATTAGGAACGGTTGGATAATAATAAATAGGTGTTTCTTTTTTTTCTCGAAGCACAAGAGCAGGGAGATAGGGGATGGCGCCATTCGCAATATCCGGGTGTTTAGGAAACATGGAGGAAAACATTCGATTAATCCAATCAATTAGTAAACGTTCCGATCGAAAATTAATCGTTAATGATAATTGTTCAAGGGCTACCGAACCAAATCCCTCCTGGCATACTTTTAAAAACAATCCTACTTCCGCATGGCGAAATCGATAAATGGATTGCATAGGATCACCCACTATGAAAAGCGTTTTTCTCACGGTTGAGTCCCAGTGTTGTATTAATCGTTCAAACAAACGATATTGAATAACAGACGTATCTTGAAATTCATCAATCATAATATGATGAATGTTATAATCTAATTGCAATGCCAATTCTGTTGGAGATTCTAAATGGCCTAACGCTTCCAGTGCACGGAGAGTTTGTTCGGTATAATCCGTTTCCTTGGCCTCTATAAAAATAGTTTTTAAACGTGCTGCCAATCGAGGTAAAAAATACATAAGCGACGCTAATAATTCCCATTCAGAATCAGTATATTCAACGGGCGGACATTGTTTAATTTCTACAAATGCTCCAATAGCTTCTTCGGATAATCCTTCTAAAAAAGATAACATACGGGCTTTGTAAATTTTTTCTTCTGACGGAAATCCGTTAGCTTTAGTCACAGTGGCTCGTTTCCCATTAGCTTGAGTCAGTATCAACTCACTTAGCGCTTGCCACGCCTTTAAAGCGCTGGAATGAAAAGTAGGGAAAATAGAAAAATCTTTCTCTGCCAGAGGATGAGAAATACCCATTTTTTTAAATTGCCCACAAGCATACTTGGCTAACGCATGCAATTCGGCCCATTGAGAAGTAGTTAATTGATGTTGCAGCGTTTCCAGTGCATCCATAGCAATATGATGCAAACTTTTTTCCAAGGCTTGTTTTAAAGAAGACGGTTGATTCCAATGAGGAATTAGATAACCTAACCATTGTTCACGTGTACTCAATAAATAAATGGATAATTTTTCCAACGCGCTATAACGATTATCCAACAATAACAGTAATTGTTTTATGATCGTTTGTTCTTTCTCGGCTAAATTTGTCTCTAGAAAAAGTTCTCGCACAGCTGCTTCATAATGGGGAAAAGCATCTTCTGCAACGGGCAATAAAGCACCTGCCTCCGACAGATAGGGAATTTGTCGATTCAAATAGGCCACAAATGCATCAATCGTCATAATACGTAAACGATGAGAATGATGTAGAAGTTCCCATTGTTGACGGTCATTCTGTTGTAAAGCTTGTTGAGCCAATTGATACGTTATTGGTTGATGAGACGTCCCTGGCGCTTGGTGAGAAGAGGCCTTTGTAAGCATTTCTAGAATACGTTCACGCATTTCACCGGCTGCTTTTCGCGTAAACGTAATGGCTAAAATTTCTTCGGGTTCATTTACCGTGCTCAGTAAGGTTAAATATCGCTGAATCAGTAATTCTGTTTTTCCGGAACCCGCCGGAGCTTGTACAATAAATGAACGTTCAGGATTTAAGGCTAATTGCCGGGCCTGCTGATCTTGGGTCAAACTGTCCATAAAATGCAGTATACTCACCTTTAGCCATTGACGATAGTAAGTGTGGCTACTATAATCCCGGATTTTAATGGTACAAACGACAGGGAATTGGCACTTGACCATCCTTTTTTCTCCCGACCGTCCCGAGCTTTCTTTAGGCTTCTCGTTGTGGCGATTATGTAATTTCTGGCAGCAGGCTATTAATGTGGTGCTGAAAGAATTAGATTTGACACACGTCCAATATTTAATGTTGGGAGGTGTTCACCATCTGCAAGCCAATAATGCCGTAGTAAATCAAAATAAATTAGCCAAGCATTTGAAAACCGATATTATGATGACTTCGAAAGTGTGCCGTGCCTTAGAAAAAAAAGGTTATCTATTACGTGCTAAATTGCGATCCGATTCGCGCTCTCGTATGTTGGTATTAACTCGTAAAGGGAAAGAGCGTTATACCAGTGCAGTTTTATTAGTGGAAACAGTAGAACGCAAGGTGTTTAACCACTTGCAAATTCCCGCCGGCGAATGGTTGGACCAAATTAAGGCGTTGATGTTACATTTATTGCCCGAAAGCGAACCTGTTGAGCACGCCGCTAATGTGTTTCTGATAGAACCCGATCTTCAACAGGCTTAACCGTTTATACTTCATTCACCCGACACAAGCGGTGTAAATTACACCATTGACAGGTTGAGGGCTCTAGCGGATTAACAGCTGCCTTGCCTGCTTTAAACTCTGTACTTAATCGCTCCATCACCTGTGCCCAATGCGTTTGTAAGGCTTCCCAGCTTTCCGCATAGGGCTCGTACTTGAGCTTTGCCACAGGAATTAAACCGGGCAAACCTTCCGCCTGTTTAGCGATTCCCTTAAATTCAAATTTTTGATGTCGTAATTTGGCGTAGACAATGCCTTCTGTATAGGGTGAAAAAAGAGAATATAAAGGTAATTGCACATTTTTAGGTCGTGCCCCAAACCAATCGCTCACGGCGGCTTGACCTGTTTTGTAGTCAATCACTACGTACTGCCCTGTTTCTAATTCATCCACACGATCCAATTTTACGCGAATTGCTAATCCATGCACTTGAAACGTGTACGTAGCTTCACAGGCAATGACTCGAAAAGGCGGGCGTTTTTTTTCAAACGCGAGCCATTCGTATGCCAAATGCTTCAATCGCTCTTTTTCCACTTGTGCATTTAAAGAATCATCCGCTGGAATTAGGCAGGCAATGGCCTGTTCAATTAATTTTCCTACCTCGGCAGAAGAGAGTGCCACTAAACGGCTGTGGGTTTTAATCTCTTGCCACACTATTTCCATTAAACGGTGAACGTACGTCCCTTGCTCTGCACGATTAAAACCCATTTCATAATCAAAAGAAGCCGGAATATGTAAACGAAACCGACTAAAGGCTTGAAAAGGACAAAGTGATTGGGCCGTTAATAAACTTGCTCCCCCTCGTACCATAGTCTCGGATTGAATTGCAGGCCCCTCGGCATCTTCAAATAGCTCTAAAGAGGTTATGCTGGAGGTGGTGGGAAGGAGAGGGATATTATCCAATTTTGGAATAGAAAGAATAAAAGGAGAAGGCATTAACTTTTTATCGTGCTCTTGCTCTGGGCTACTGACGCAAATGGTTTCAGCACAGTGCAAAAGTCGCCCCGTCACTTTTTTAGCATATTCCCATTCTCGCTGAGGAGACGCATGAGGAAATCCATGCTGTACTTGCAAGGGATACGGTAAAAAAGGATGAGGTTTCGGCGGGCATGGCCATTGATCGGCATGCAAACCCGGAATCCATACTTTATCCCATACAAGCCCCGTCGATTCTAAAAGGCCCAAGATGGGAATACTGTTCTCGGGAGCTTTGGGTAAATAAGGTGTGCTATTAAGCACTAGGGTAAGCAGCGATAAAGCTTGCGAAAAATCCATTAAAGGAGAAGCAGTACTCAGGGTTTGCAGCGTTTCTACCGTTTCTTTAAAAGGCAGTGGGCCTTCTGACCATCCTAAGGTGGTTAATGCAGCGGAGAAAAAAGTGCCCCATTGGGAGGCAGTTTGCTGAACAAGCGTGTGCTTTTGCAGGGTTTCCCGAAACATTTTCCATCGAAAAGGAAATAAGGTTTTTAAAGAAGTAGTGTTTGCAAAGGCTTGCAAAGAGGTAGAAAAACTTTCAAGCGAAACAATTCCCATTCCCCGTGTGCGAGAAAAGTGATCCCACTGCATTATAAAACATCGATCTTCTTCGGTGTTATTAATAAAAGGAGACCGCAGCAATGCCATAAGTTCGGCCGTGGATTGAGGTTTTTCCTCTAAATGAAGACAACGAAGCGCCGTTTGTATAGCAGGCGTATCACTTAGCCTATTGCCATGACTAATATGAACGTTAGGAATATCCAGAAGACGCAATAATCCCTGGTCTTCGGCTAAGTTAGGCACAATCGCTCCAATATGGAAGTGAGGATGACGTTCTTTTTCCCGCCGTAACCAATAGGCCATCTGCTCATATTCTTCGCGCTTATCGGGTAGTTGATAGCGATTCATCGTGTGAGGTGATGAATGAGGTTCATAGGTTTGAAAAGAGGTATACGCTTTAAAGCTATTGAATAAACGGTGATACAACGGCGGCCACTCATCAAGACCCATTAGATAGAGGGTTTTAGGCAAATGATTTTTTAAAGCCATACGTTCTGATAACACCTGGTGTATCCATTGTGTTTCCGTTTGGCGGTGAAGGATTTGAAGCCGCGTTTGAAATTGATGGGCCCACGTTAAAAAACGCGCCGTTTCTTGCGAATAGGGGGGTTGAAGGGAGCTCAATGGCACTTCCCACAAGGCTAATCGTAATCGCGCTTCTTTGGCTAATGTAGCGAAGGGGCGAACAGAATAAACATCGATATCGACATCCTCTGAAATAATTTGCTCCCACAACAACTGTTCTTCCAACTCCGACAGTAAAGGTTGAGCGGGGTGAAGAGAGGGCAAAGATTTTAGCCAAGTTATCAAGGGTACAATAGAAGGGATCGATGATTGAAAGGTAAAATGTTGAAGAAGGGCATGGCTTAAATGATGAGTAGCCGTCAAAATTAGGCACTCTTCGGTGCCAATCGGCAATTTCTCACAGGTCTTCATGGTAACTATCCGTGGATATGATCATAAAATAAACAAACTTACTGATAAAAAAGGGTGTATTACTCACAGGGTAAAACGAGAAAACAACAGCCGTCAATCAAAATAAAAAATCCTGTCTCTCCCCAATAGGAAAAACGTAACTGATTGATTATTTAAACGATAAGAGAAGTGTGCAATTTCTATTCATTTTAAGGGGCTTTCCTAATTATTGGAGACTTAAGAGGATCATGCAATGAATACTCACATCTTTATCCACAGAAATTGTGAATAACTACTGATAAGGATTCGGAAACCCCAACTGATTTAAAAGGGTGATTTCTAAGCGCTCCATTTTTTCCGCTTCTCCCTTTTTTACGTGATCATAACCCAGCAAATGCAAAACCCCGTGGATCGTCAGATGGGCCCAATGGGCTTCGGGCAGTTTACCTTGTTCGCTCGCTTCTTGTTCGACTAAAGGAGCGCAAAGGGCAATATCCCCTAAATACGCCTCATCCATGCCAGGCGTGGGATCGTTGGGAAAGGAAAGGACATTGGTGGGGCCTTTTTTATGCCGATACTGTTCATTTAAGGCTTGGCTTTCGTTCGAATTCACCACGCGAATAGTTAACTCTCGCTGTTTAGGGCAGGTGGAGGCGAAAACAGTTTCTACCCAGTGTTTAAAATGAGTGGCGTTAGGGAGGCTTGGAACCGCTGCCCCTACTTGTAAATGCACCATTGCTTTCATAGACTGCTTCATTATGTTGCCCAATTCTTTTTTTAATCGTGATGCCCAAGTGGTGGCTAAAAGTCTACTGGGTAAGGTCTTGCGTGTAAAATATAAAAACCACTGGCTGGCTGCTCAAATTATTGAAACGGAAGCCTATTATCGACGTGAAAAAGCCTCTCATTCTTCCTTGGGGCATACCGAAAGCCGCAGAGCCATGTTTATGCCCGCTGGCACCATTTATATGTATTACTGCCGAGGAGCTGACACGTTAAATGTCAGTGTTCGGGGGGCTGGAAACGCCGTTTTAATTAAAGCCGGCATCCCCTTTGAAGATGAAGGAACGTCTCCCCAGATGATTTCTCTGATGCAGAGCCTAAACCCCCACAAAACCCGTCTTGAACCTCGAGATCCTTTGAAATTATGTAAAGGACAAACTCTTTTATGTAAGTCTCTAAATTTAAAAGTAAAAGAATGGGATAAAAAGGCATTTGACCTCAGGGCTTTTTATATAGAAGAGGTGGAATACCGCCCTTCTCGAATTATTCAGACCACTCGGCTAGGCATCGCTCCCGAACGAGATGCTCATTTACCCTATCGTTTTATTGATGCCATCTATCTTGCGTATTGTACCAAAGTCCCTTCTTCCTCTTTAATAATGGGGTAAGGGCTGCCAGCCGCTCATTGGCTACTGAAGAAAGATAGCCACTTCTGGAGCAGCCAGCGTTTTTGCACTGGCTGTAGACATAGCTTTTAATGAACAGGTTCGCCCAATAGCGAATAAGGATAGGCTTCTAGGATTTTAACGTTCACCATTTGCCCAATTAAAGAAGAAGGGCCGGAGAAGTTTACAACACGATTATTTTCAGTGCGTCCCGAAAGGCGATTAGGATTCTTTTTCGAAGGGCCCGTCACTAAAATACACTGCACAGTTCCTAGCATGCTTTCACTAATCTGTTGGAAGTTTTGATTAATACGCGTTTGCACAATAGCCAACCGTTGTTTTTTAACCTCCATGGAAACGGTATCCGGTAGGGAGGCTGCAGGTGTACCCGGGCGGGGACTGTAAATAAAACTGTAGGACTGATCAAAGCCCATCTCATGAATCAACTGCATTGTGTCTTCAAAATCTTTCTCAGTTTCGCCTGGAAAACCAATAATAAAATCAGAAGATAAGCCAATGTTTGGACGTATTGCTCGAAGTTTTCTGATTTTGGATTTATATTCGAGAACCGTGTACCCTCGCTTCATGGCGGCTAAAATTCTATCAGAACCGCTTTGAACCGGCAGATGAAGAAAATTGGCAAGTTTCGGTTCTTCGGCATAGGCTTCAATCAACGAATCGGAAAAAGCATTCGGATGAGAGGTAGTAAATCGAATTCGTTCTACCCCCTCCATAGCGGCCAGGTAATGAATCAGCAAAGCCAAATCGGCGGTTTCGCCGGTATGCATAAGCCCTGCATAATCATTAACATTTTGGCCGAGGAGATGAATTTCTTTTACCTGTTGCTCCACCAGCTCGGCAATTTCGGCAATCACATCGTCAAAAGGCCGGCTCACTTCCGTACCACGGGTGTACGGTACGACGCAAAAACTACAATACTTAGAACAACCTTCCATAATAGAGACATAAGCCGTAGGGCCTTCTGCGCGAGGTTTGGGTAAATGATCAAATTTTTCAATTTCGGGAAAAGAAATATCTACCACACTTCTTTTGTGTGCCTTAACCGCTTCAATCATTTCGGGAAGACGGTGTAAGGTTTGAGGGCCAAACACCAAATCCACAAAAGGAGCGCGTTTAATAATACCGCTCCCTTCTTGGCTAGCTACACAGCCACCTACACCAATAATTAAGTGAGGCTTTTTATTTTTAAAAGGTCTCCACAATCCCAATTCCGAAAACACCTTTTCCTGCGGTTTTTCACGAACGGAGCAGGTATTCAATAGAATCACATCCGCTTCTTCCGGATTCTGGGTGAGAATAAATCCATGAGAAGCATGAAGGACATCCGCCATTTTGGAGGAGTCGTATTCATTCATTTGGCAGCCGTGGGTTTTAATATAAAGCTTATTCATGGGACGCGATTGTAACTGATAAATACCTTAATGAAAAACCCTTAAATCCCAGCTATGATGGGGACAATGGAGGTTATCTATGTTGTCATGCTTTGCTCCCGGTTCCGAACGTGCGAAGGCCATTCCTATCCAACCTATTATTCATAAAGAATTAAGTGCCGCTCTTAGTGCAGAACCTGCACTCACACAGGCCTGGGTGCAAAATAGTGGGTTTACCGCCAAACCGGGTACGTATTGTCTGGTACCCGATTCTAAAGGAAATTTGAAGAAAGTTTTTATAGGCATTGAAAAAAGAGATGATTTTTGGTCTGTAGGAGCTTTACCCAAACTGTTGCCCCCTGGGGTTTATGGACTCCCCTCCGGTTGGCACCCGGATTTCCATGATTTACTCGCTCTCGCATGGGCTTTAGGCGCTTATACGTTTACACGTTATTGTACGTCCAAGCCTGTGATTCGAGCTAAGTTAGTAATTCCTTCTTCCATTAATAATAAGCAATTAGAAAATATGATTAATGCTATTTATTTAGTTCGGGATTGGGTGAATACGCCCACCGAAAATATGGGGCCTGACGTATTAGCAGCCGCTGTGCGACGAATTGGTAAAAAATGTGGCGCTACAGTTCAAGTCACCCTGACTTCGTCCGTACTGAAAAAGCGTTATCCTTTAACGTATGCTGTTGGTCGGGCTGGTGTAAAACCCCCCCGATTTATTGAATTAAATTGGGGAGAAGGAAATCCTTTTGCCTTGACGTTGATTGGAAAAGGCGTGTGCTATGACACGGGGGGTTTAAACCTCAAAACCAGCCAGGGTATGATGTTGATGAAAAAAGATATGGCAGGGGCTGCCCATGCTATCAGTCTTGCCCAATGGATTATGCAAGAAAATCTCCCTATTCAATTGCGTGTACTAATTCCTGCTGTCGAAAATGCGGTGAGTAGTAATAGCTATCGGCCTGGTGATGTGCTCATTGCCCGCAATGGAAAAACGATTGAAATTACTAATACCGATGCAGAAGGGCGCTTGGTGTTAGCCGATGCTTTGATTGAGGCAGGGGAAAAACGTGCCGACTTAATTTTGGATTTTGCCACACTGACAGGAGCTGCACGTGTAGCCTTAGGCCCTGCATTTCCGGCTTTATTTGTAAACCGAGAAGGATTAGCCGCACAATTATTAGAAATAGGGGCTCGGGTACGAGATCCGGTATGGCTGCTACCGTTATATGATGAATACCGTGCTTATTTAAACAGCAACATAGCGGATATTTCGAATGCGAATGTAAAAAATAATCACGCAGGTGCTATTACCGCCGCGTTATTTTTAAAAGAATTTGTTCCTGACGAAATGCCCTGGGGGCATTTTGATATTTATGCGTATAACGATGAAGAATTACCAGGGCGACCAATGGGTGGGGAAGCCATGGCATTGCGAACGGCATTTCACTTCTTGCAAGAGCATGTGTTAAGTCTTAAACGATAAGGGATATGCCAGCATAATTATGCTAGAATAAATTTTTAAGGGATCGTTCTATGCTGGCAAAGCCTGTTTATGTTGTTGATGGATGTCGCACACCTTTTCTCAAAGCTCACGGCCGACCTGGCCCTTTTAGTGCGAGTGATTTAGCGTGCCAGGCTGCCCAAGCCTTAATGAATCGTCAATCCTTTTCTCCCCAAGAACTCGATGAAGTGATTTTTGGGTGTGTGATCCCCTCGGCCTATGAAGCTAATATTGGACGCGTGATTGCTCTTCGAATAGGGTGCGGGGATACGGTGCCGGGATGGACGGTGCAACGCAATTGTGCCTCTGGAATGCAATCCCTGGATTCTGCGCTGAAAGATATTGTGTTAGGCCGAGCCGATTTAGTATTAGCCGGTGGCACGGAAGCGATGAGTCGTGCGCCTTTAATTCTCAATGAGGGGATGGTTAATTGGTTGGCAGATTTTAACAAAGCTAAAGGATTCAAAAAATTACCATTTCTTCTTAAACTAAAATCTTCTTTTTTTGCACCAATTATCAGTTTATTGTGCGGGCTTACCGATCCGGTGGTGGGTTTGAATATGGGCCAGACAGCTGAAATTTTAGCCGATAAATTTCACATTTCCCGAGAAGCTATGGATCAATTTGCGTGGGAGAGCCATCAACGTGTGCTGAAAGCACAACAAGCCGGTTATTTTAAGGACGAAATGGTTCCTCTGTTTGATACCCACGGCCACGTGTATGAACAAGATGATGGGGTAAGAGCGGATACCACGCTTGCTAAACTAGCCGATTTAAAACCGTTCTTCGATCGATTTGGGGTAGTAACTGCTGGCAATAGCTCGCAAATTACCGATGGGGCTGCCTGCTTACTATTGGCAAGTGAAGAAGCTGTTAAAAAACACCATTTACCCCTTTTAGGAAAAATTATTGACGTGCAATGGGCCGCCTTATCGCCGAGAGAAATGGGATTAGGCCCTGTTTATGCGGCAACGCCTTTATTAAAACGTCATCGATTTGGGCTAGAGGATATTGATTATTGGGAATTTAACGAAGCCTTTGCCGCTCAAGTATTGGCCTGCGTAAAAAGCTGGGAAGACCCCGCCTTTTGTAAACAAGCTTTGCATGTTGATAAGCCGCTGGGAAAATTAAATTTGGATCGCTTAAATAGAGATGGGGGGGCGGTAGCGCTGGGCCATCCGATTGGTGCCAGTGGAGCCCGTATTGTGTTGCACTTATTAAATGTCCTTAAACGAATGAATGCTAAACGAGGCATTGCCGCCATTTGCATCGGAGGGGGCCAAGGCGGGGCCATGTTAGTGGAACGAGCCGTATGAAGCACTTCTCTTATCAGCATTGGGCATTGCGACACGATAATAATAATATTATTTGGCTATCATTGGATAGAAAGAATTCTTCTACTAATACTTTAAATGAAGAGGTCTTGCTCGAGTTTCAAGCTATCCTCCATGGCATTAAACACCAGCCTTTAAAAGGCTTAATTATTTTATCTGCCAAGGCGAATGGATTTATTGCAGGTGCTGATATCGAGGCATTTAAGCACTTGGAAACGCAATCGGATGCCTTTCATATGATACGCGGTGTGCAGAAAATATTTAATGAATTGGCCTCCCTCCCTTTTCCCACTTTGGCGCTCATTCATGGGTTCTGCTTAGGTGGGGGATTGGAATTAGCGTTGGCCTGTGATTATCGCATTGCAGAAGACAGCCCTCACACTCGTATTGGTTTACCCGAAGTGAAATTAGGAATTCATCCCGGGTGGGGCGGCACGGTTCGTTTACCGCAAGTGGTTGGACCACTAAAGTCTATGGAATTAATTTTATCCGGTCGAATTTTATCCGCCCATAGTGCTCAAAAAATGGGCCTTGTAAGTTTAAGTTTACCTAAACGAGAGTTGGAACGAGCAGCTATTGCCCTAATCGACTCTCAAGGCACGCCTTTGCGGCCGCCTATGGGGATTCGTTTATTAAATAGAATGATGCTTCGCCCCCTCGTAGCGGCGCTCTTTTATCACCAATTAAAATCCAAAGTAAAAAAATCCCATTACCCGGCACCGTATGCCGTGGTGCGGAATTGGTTAAAATACGGCATTTATGGAAAGCGAGCGATGCAAGCAGAAGCACGTTCCGTGGCCCGTTTAATTATTTCCCCCACCGCTCGTCAATTAGTACGGGTTTTTTTCCTTCAGGAAAAAATGAAATCTTTATCAAAAGCCTCTGATTTTAAAGCTAAACATCTTCACGTAATTGGAGCCGGTACGATGGGGGGTGATATTGCTGCTTGGGCAGTATTGCAAGGGTTGACGGTTACACTTCAAGATCGAGAAGCGCGTTTTATTGCTCCGGCCATTGGGCGGGCGTATGCACTATTTAAAGAAAAACTTAAATTACCTTTTTTAATTAGAGAAGCGATGGATCGTTTACTGCCTGATTTAACTGGAAAGGGTATTTCGCAAGCCGATGTGATTATTGAAGCGATTGTGGAAAATAAAGACATCAAGCAAAAATTATTTCAATCCTTAGAGCCCCATTTAAAACCGCGCGCCCTATTGGCAACGAATACCTCCAGTTTAAAATTAGAAGAAATTGCGGAAGGCCTCACTCATCCAGAACGATTGGTGGGCATTCACTTTTTTAACCCGGTGGCAAAAATGCCGTTGGTGGAGGTGGTGCATGGAAAAGCCACAGAGACGCGTGTGCAGCAGGATGCGTTGGCCTTTGTAGGAGCGCTTTCCAAATTGCCCCTCTCTGTTCAATCGAGCCCAGGCTTTTTGGTCAATCGAGTATTAGTCCCTTATTTATTAGAAGCGATGTCCTTATACGAAGAGGGTGTCTCGCCCAAGGCCATCGATCGCGCGGCTGAAAATTTTGGCATGCCCATGGGCCCTATGGCATTAGCCGATACGGTAGGACTGGATATTTGCTTAGCTGTGGCTAATAATTTTATGGAGTCCCTGGGAGGGGAAGTGCCTCCCTTATTAAAGCAAATGGTAGAGGCCGGCCATTTAGGAAAAAAAAGCGGCGAAGGATTTTATTATTACAAAAAAGGCAAAGCGACTCGACCGGTTCGAGGCGGCCATAAAGGAAAAGCGGATATGACGGATCGTCTTATATTACGAATGGTCAATGAAGCCATTGCCTGTTTGCATGAACGAATTGTAGAAAGCGAAGAGTTATTAGATGCAGGTATGATTTTTGGTACAGGTTTTGCGCCTTTTCGAGGCGGTCCCCTTCAATATGTAAAAGATCGAGGCGTAAAAAAAGTTATGGACCGCTTGAATACATTAGCCACTCTTTATGGAAAAGGCTTTGAGCCAGGTTCCGGGTGGGAATTATTACAAACAAGGAGGCTCACATGAGTCATTTACCGCAGGCGCCTCAGCGTCCGACTGAGTTAATTAAGTTATCCTTTCACCAATGGAAAGAGACGTTTAAATCTACGTTTTTAGTGGTGATTCTCATTGTTGCTTTTCGGATGGTGGGCAGTTATTTTCCGGCCAGCAGTTTATTAACCCTCAAATGGAACGTCTTTAATGTCCATTTGTTAGTGGCATTTGCCTTTTTCTTATTGGAATTGTGGTTATGGAGTTGGATGCTGATTCAAACGTATGACGTATGGAAGCACGAAGGGCTTTCTTTAAAAGCTGGCGCTCTAAAAGCCGTGCGATTATTACCCAAAGTAGTTTTAGGATTCGCCTTATTATTATTAATTGTAGGATTAGCAACCTTCGTGGGATATTGGTTGGGTTTGATCACCTTGCACTATTTGCCACAGAAACTTCATGTCGACATGGTCAATTTTATGTTTTTGGCCGTTTTTTATTTGTATACTGTAGTGTTGTTTTTAGTCGCTTTACCCTTGATTGTGGTGGATCAACGAAGCATTTTCACGGCTTTTGCAGAAAGTGCTCGTATTACGGTACGCCATTGGTTTATTGGATTTGGGGGATATGTGGCCTCTATAGCCATTGCCTTTGTGCTAATCGCGGCGAATCATTTTGAAGACCGCTTCGGTTTACCGAGTTTTATTCGGGTGCTCGTAGAAATTTTGTGCTTCTTTATTTTTGTGCCCGTCGTGGTTAATTATGTGTTATTAATTATGAATGACCTAATTCTCCGCGGTGAATAAACCTTCCATTTCCTCCCCCTTTTCAGGGGGAGGAAAGAAGAGGGCCGTGGGAAGGGTGACAAACATCGTCTCCCTCGTTACAATCCCCGCATGCCCAAATATCTTATTACTAGCGCTTTACCCTATATCAATGGAATTAAACATTTAGGAAATTTAATTGGCTCATTACTCCCAGCCGATGTTTACGCACGCCATCTTCGGCAGGAAGGGGAAGAAGTGTTGTATATTTGTGGGACGGATGAACACGGTACGCCGGCAGAATTAGCAGCGGCGGAACACGATCAGCCGATTCAAGACTATTGCGAGAGCATGTTCCATACCCAAGCGGCTATTTATAAACAATTTCGCCTTTCGTTTGATTATTTTGGACGTAGTTCTGACTCTGAAAATCATGCATTAACCCGATCTATTTTTACGGCGTTGGATAAAAATGGCTATATTGAAACGCGTGATATTCAACAAATATATTCGTTAGTGGATAAACGCTATTTGCCCGATCGTTATGTGCAAGGACGTTGTCCGCATTGCCAATATGAACGTGCGCGAGGTGATCAGTGTGAATCCTGCGGTCGTTTGTTAAATCCCACAGACTTATTAGACCCACAATCCGCTATTAGTGGTAGCCGTGCGATTGAATTACGTTCCACTCCCCATCTTTTTTTACAACTCAACGCTTTAGAGCAAAAAGTGCAAACCTGGGTAGACTCCCATACGGAATGGCCCACCGTGACAAAAGGCATTGCTAAAAAATGGTTAAAAGAAGGGTTGCGAGAACGCTGCATTACACGGGATTTGGAGTGGGGCGTTAAAGTACCCAAAGCTGGATTTGAAAATAAAGTATTTTATGTATGGTTTGATGCGCCCAATGCGTATATAGCGATGACCGAAGCATGGGCGAAGCAAACAGGGCATCCTGATACCTGGCGCGTGTGGTGGAGTCAAAGCGAAGAAATTCAGTATGCACAATTTATGGCGAAAGATAATGTGCCTTTTCACGCTATTTTTTGGCCAGCGATGTTATTAGGAACGGGTGAGAATTGGAAATTAGCCGATACCATTAAAAGCTTTAGTTGGTTGACCTATGAAGGGGGGAAATTTTCCACCAGCCAAAAACGCGGTGTATTTACGGATCAAGCACTTGAATTATTCCCAGCGGATTATTGGCGGTATTATTTGTTATCTATTGCGCCAGAAGATGCGGACTCGGATTTTACGTTTGAAGATTTTGCCCAAACAATTAATAAAGATTTAGCGGATGTATTGGGTAATTTTGTAGGCCGTGTAACGGCTTTAGTGAATAAATATTTTTCTGCGACTGTACCGATTCGCGTTAAGGATGTACCTGCTGAATTAAAGTCAGCGTGTGGAACGCAATTAACGTTGATGAATCAATCCTTGCGTGATTGCAAATTTCGTCAAGCCGCTCAGCAATTGCGCGCTTTATGGGTGATAGGCAATGAATTTATTACCACCGCAGAACCGTGGAAAGTAATGAAAACGGATGCTGAAAAAGGAGGGGAGATTTTAAATACGTGTTTGCATTTAATTCGGTTATTTGCAATTGCTACCACGTCTTTTACACCCACGATTGCTGAAACCTTGTTTGAAATTATTGGTATTTCTTCTAAGCCGGAAACCTTCTCTTTCAAAGAAGCTCTTGATTTTGACGCATTAAAAGCAGGCGCGTCTATTTTTCCGCACCCTGTTTTATTTACCAAAATACAGCCAGAACAAGTAGAGCAGCTTAAATCAGATTTCTCTGGAATCCCGTAGGGGCAGACCGTGGTCTGCCCAGAAACGCAGCACAAGGTTTATGATGAAGGAAGAAGGGCAGACCACGGTCTGCCCCTACAATGGATATAACCTCTGTTTTCAGTTGGCCTCAATCGGCTACACTATTAATAAGCTCTGGTTGCTTGTGAAGGTGTGACACCAAAGGCAGGATTAGGTTGCTGCACCACACCTCTAGGTGGGCCGCCCATCATTCTAAGCGCAGCAGCACCGCTGGGAGAGATAGGCAGTGGAATCCCCCCAGGCGGCAGCGCAGCATCCCTAATCCTCGATCTTCCTATAGCCAGCATGACGGGAGGAGAAGTTTGCGGATTGCCTTTTGCCTCTTCCACAGTGTTTCGAAATACTTTGTTAACCGTCAGAATACCTGCCTTTACCGAAAATCCAACTTCTGCAATCGTTGCTAAGATACAAATAGCTACCATAAGGGGATAGGCAGCACTTGTTCCGACGGTATTCACTAACACGGGCATCAATCCGCTTCCCATCTCTTTAAAAGTCATGACAACGCCGGTCATCGCTAATGGAACAATGGCAAGGGTTAACATAACTTTTAACGAAAATTTAAATTTATAAAAAGCTAAGGATTGGTTCGCAAGCGCGTTCTGTAATCCTAATGGATTGTTGTGATTTAAAGCGGATTCTAACGTGTTTATTTCACCTTCCAAAGCTGCTGTCTTTGCACCTGGTTTTTTACGTTCTGCTTTTTTTGCCGTTAGCAATTGTTTAGCGCAGTAACGCTGCCAATTAAATAATTTACCAAAGTAATCTCCTGCGCGCTTTATCACTTCATCACGCGTTTCTTTTTTGAACAAATAGGCTCCTTGTTCAAAAAGTTCCATGCAAAGCTTCATCGAAATCACCGCGGTTGCAATCACCGTAATAAGGGCAATGCCAACGGCAAAACCGGTAAGTCCAGAACCGGCAGGAATAAAGTGAAAAATTTGGGGTAAGCTTTTGAGGCCAATACTAGGGGCTCCTACAATACTGCTGTAGGTTAAGCCTCCTACCGCGATACCGGAGGCAATACTTCCTACGATCGCTAACAAATTTAGTAAAATACGAGGCACTCGAGGCGTATTTTTAATGTCTAAATCGATTGATCCCAGTTTGAGCCTTTTTTCGCGTTGCGGTGTTTTTTCGCTCGCTTTAATTTGTTCACGCTCTTCTGCATGCCAGCCGAACACATTATTAGCCGCTTCAGAGGTTTTAGAGGTGGTGATACAAAAATTTAACACGAAGGTAGCAATGGCTGCAAAACCACAGAATACGTAACGCGTAATGGTGATGGTTTCTGGGAAAAGAGAAACATTCAGCAGCGTACTGATCAGTACTAAGGCACTATAAGCCGCTGCAAAAAGAAAGGCGATTAAGAAAGCCTTACGCCATCCAATATTACGTCCTAACCCTAAGGCGAACATGGGGAATAAACCCAGCCAGGCAATCAGCAAAATGCCTCCTGCGCCAGCCAGTGGAGTCATGAGTAAGTAAATGGCTGCAAAAATAGTGACCCCGCAGGAAATCCCATATCCTAGGGCAATTAATCGGTCCACCAGCCAAGAGCCCCAGCCTTCCGGTTGTACGGAAGTAGCGCTGCCGGCGTTATAAGAATTAAAGGTGCCGGTGATAAGCCCGAGCACTACTAGAAAGGGATTTTTCCCCCCTCCATTGCCGGCTAAGTCGCCGTTATTGAGGGCATTAAAGCCTTGAGAGGCTTGGAGGCCCCTGTCTTTTATGCGCGTGTATTTATTTCTTAAGTCTCTTTCGGTGAGAGTTCTTGTTACCATGGTCATAGCCTTCTTGTTAAAAATTTATAACAAATAGCCAACTCCTTGCCAGAGGCCCATGCTTTCAATTTTATCAGTATTTGCTTAAGGAACTATTAAATAAAAGACAGGCGTGGCAATTGGTTTGCTACACCCGTTTAGGATGGCGATGCTTGATAAGGGAAATAATTGTACTAGCATCTAATGAGTTCATACCCTTTAATCCTATCAAATTCCTGGGTAAAAGCAAGCAAAAAAATAGCCTGGGCTATAGGGAAGCCCAGGCTATTTTAATTATTATCTTTTAGCGTTGTTGCGGTTGCGTTGGTAAAGGCATGCCGCCCTCTACTGGCACCACGCCTGCTACAACCAGTGGGTTTACTCTATCGGTAGCGTCAGCAGCGGCAGCATCGAGCAGGCGGCGGGGGGCCCTTAGGCGAAGACCGCCACCGCCGCCTCCTTGACCTACGCCAGGTCTTCTGCCGCCGGCGTCAGCAGCCAACGGCAAAACGCCATCAGCTGCTGCTACCCCAGCAGGAGATCGGGGTACATAATCTGCCACTCGTTTTGCAAAGTCTTTTCTCTTCCTTACGGGAACTCCGCCAATATTAAGCCCACAGGAAAACATCAGCTCGAAGAGGCCTGCTATGCCTTTCAGGGCGCGAATGGCTGTTTTAGCGATCACCATCATCATATTAGCCGTACCGTTGGCCAATACCAGTAAGATGGAGACGCCATTATGAATTTTCATAGCCGCAGAGTCATAGCTATTGCGAAGGCTTCCCAGAAACTCAAATACATCTCTTGAAAAGAATTTTACCCCATTGAAAAGCGTTAGCGGTAAAAAGCTAACGAATATCACCGCGGTGTTAATCCATTGGAATAATACCGCATGGCTGCTTCCATTTTTCAGCATGGCATTAGCGGCATCACCGGCTAAGGCGTGAGCAAAGAAACAGAGGCCTCCCAGGATTAATAGGGTGGCGAGAACCGCCAACACTTTTTGTGCTGTTTTAGCTTTATCCCAACCGTAGGCTTCTTTAAGAGAGTTGAGCCATCCATTTTTTGAAAAGCTAGCATAGTCAGCAAAAAACAACCCTATGCCGCAAAAAAAGGTTACTCCCCCAAACATCCAGCCCATGGGGCCACCAATAGGAGCTAAGAAATGTAGAGGGCCGGTCAAACTTTCCGCGAAAAATCCTTTAACGGCGGCCCCAAAGCAGAAGGCTGCTGTGAGGACGATGGCACTGCTGAGCACCATTCCTATTATTTGACCCGCTTTGGAGGGAGGAACAGGAGCGTCGGGTTTCACGACAGCAGGATCGTTAAGGGTAAAAATTTCGTTCAGGCCACTTAACGAGAAAGTTTGCCCCATACCTCGCCGAACTAAGCCGAAGTTAACTAAGGCACTAATGGCACAAAATCCTAGCGTGATTCCCAAAAGCGACGTTAAGGGGGTAAAGCCAGGAATAGTGGTGATGCCTTGGCCGAGAGCGTATACAATAGCGGTTATCATGATTACCCAGAGCCAGGATCGTTTTGCTATCCGTCCGCATTTGTCTAAAAAGGATAGTTTATTAAAATCGTCATCCGTATCTTGCCCACGGATACCAAACATCCAGAGAAAACGGTCCCATGCGCCGGGTATAAAGAAAACAAGGGGAAGGGCAAACATCGCCGTGAGCTCCACGGTGGCCATGAGTAAGCTTAAAGAATAAATAAAAAGGGAGTTTATCCGCCCTCGGTTTTTAAAATTTCTTACGACGATCGTGTCATAACCTAGGAGATTCCAGAAAAAAGCGGTAAACCAAATCATGTCGCGCGCCCGTTCCCAAATTTCTGAAGCTAGCTTTTGTCTTTCCGCTTCATCTAATGCCATTTCCTGTGGGGTTTTTTGATCATCTTTATCCGCTATGAAATCTTTTGCTTGCGCTTCTAGGGCTTCTTCTGCGACTGGCGCCGCCACCTTTGCTCTTTCTACCTCAACCTGTGCCTTTACTCTTTCAGCCGTTATTACCAGACGAGCCATCCGCGTTGAATCTGTGTGAGTAATAGTGTCAAGAGGCTTTCTAGCCGCCCCTGTATCTTTCAGAACCGCTCTTAATTTTTTCTCGAGAACTGGAGTGGCCATGGTAAATCCCCTTTTGATTCCACTTTAAACCAATAGAAAAATCCACACGCTACCCAGATGGAATGCGCGAGATGGAGGTAGATTTCTCTATACTTTCAGTTAAACGCTTTTGAGCTATTTTCGCAATTAAATCTTTTTATTAAAGAGAACCCAGTGCAAAATTTACACACTTTATTTTTAGAAACCTTAAGAAAAGCTTAAGGCAGTGAAAATTTAGGTTTGCGCAACCCCCATGGACTCTGGCTCGCTCTTAATCTAGGTGGCTAATAATGTATGGATCTCTTGGGAGGGGTGCTTTAGGATGGTGGAATGACTGCTGATTTTTCTTGGCCGCCCCCTTATTCCATCCGCCGTTCAGCTCGAGCAAGGCAAATAAAATTACAGATTACGCCGATACGGGGGTTGGAAATTGTTTTACCCAAACGAGCTAATCTCACCTGGGCTCTACAATTTTTGGAAGATCGAAGAGCATGGATAGAAAAGCATTTGCCACCTATTTTGTATCACCATCAACAAATCGCGCTAGTGAAACATCAGCGTCCTATGACCTTATTATTGCGTGCCCGAGACGAATGCTGGACAATTGTTTACAACGAGAAAGCTCAACAAGGTATTCGTTTTAAAATACAGGATGAAAAATTACATATTACAGGAAATACAAGCGAAATAACGCTTCTTTATGTGGCATTAGTGCGATGGATTAAACGGCAGGCCGGTGTTTTTTTAACGACGGAATTAGACGCTGTAAGTCGAGCATGCCAGTTGCCGTATCGTTCCGTTCATATACGTGGACAAAAAACGCGATGGGGGAGTTGTTCGCGCGATAAACGTATTAATTTAAATTATAGTTTAATGTTTTTCCCCTATCGATTGATGCGATATGTATTAATTCATGAATTGTGTCATACGGTTCATATGGATCACTCGTCTCGTTTTTGGGCATTGGTAGGTCAGTATGAACCGGAGTATCCATCGCTCAGACAGGCTCTTAGAAAAGCGGGGGAATATTTGCCGGTTTGGTTACGGAAATTAGAATAAGTAGGATCAGCTCTAGCAACCAGGGTGGTGCAAGAAGCCCAACGAGCAAGCTGATTAGCTGACGCTCGTGCCTCGCATTCCCCAGTTGTTTTTCCTCTATAACTTGGTAGGCTATGGAGGGGATTCATCCGTAGGGAGGTATTTGTATGGCTACCACGTTCTTCCGACTCACGTGTCTGGGATCCATTCTATTACTCAGTGGCTTTAATGGGTTTAAGGACAAAACGGTCTATCCGGCGGGGTGTAAACCGATTCAAGCGAGTTTTCAGCAAGGTGGTTGGGTGTTATCTCCTCAGCCAGGTGATTCATCCTCGCCTTCTTCTAAATTGTATGTAATTTATAATGATTCTCAGCAAGCCCTCGTGCTGGACCGAATAACAGCTTCGTTTCCGGGTGCCCAGGCAGGTTGGCGTTCGCCAATTGCCCCTAATCGTTGGTCGGCATTAATGTTAAATGATTCCAATTTTGTTTTATCGTGTCAGAAGCAGCAAGGGACGCTGGTGGAGCAGGTGAATTGTAAACAGAAGATTCGAGTTTGTCGGATTCCAATGCCTGTACCCGCTTCAGGCACTGCTTCCGGTAGTTACTGGTTGAGTGAAAGTGTTTCGTTGTCGCGGTTAGAGAAGGCTATTGAGCATCAGAATGCTCCTTAGGTTTCATATAGCGGCTAATTCATTGATCTGCTATATTGAAGTTTATGAGTAAAAAACCTAATGATCCTTTTTTTGAACGGGAAAAGGAAAAATATGAAAAACCCGTTCCTAGTCGTGAATTTATTCTTGGCGTCTTAAAAGAACAGGATAGCAAAGGGGTTACTTACAAACAGTTACTCGCTATTTTTCAATTGCACGATCGAGACGAAGAAGAAGGCTTGCGCCGACGTCTCCGTGCGATGGTCTTGGATGGGCAACTCGCCCAAACGCGGCGGGGTAAATATGTCCCTGCTGTAAAAAGTCTCGTGGTAGAAGGCACGGTAGAATCCCATCGCGATGGATTTGGATTTCTATTATCAGAAAATGGTGGAGACGATGTTTTTTTACCGGCGCGCCAAATGCGCGGTGTCTTTAATGGAGACCGCATTCAGGTGCGAATTATTAGTGCGGATCGCCAAGGCCGTAAAGAAGGTCGCATTGTGGATATATTGGAACGCAATACTCGTAATGTAGTGGGCCGTTTGTGCTTCGATAAGGGCGTATATTTTGTTAGCCCCGATAGCAAAGCGATGACACACGATGTGATTATTTCCTCTGACCAACATCAAGGCGCAAAAGTAGGCCAATTTGTGGAAGTGGAAATTACACGCCAGCCGGATTTTCACCGCCCGCCAGAAGGCAAGGTCATTGATATTTTAGGGGATGAATTAACGCCGGGAATGGAAGTAGAGTTGGCGATTCGTTCTCATAATCTTCCGTATGAATGGCCGAAAGAAGTGGTGCAAGAATCCAGACGTTTTCATCCTAAGTTAGAAGAACAAGATTATGCGGGGCGAAAAGATTTACGAGCATTGCCTCTTGTCACAATTGATGGAGAAGATGCAAAAGATTTTGATGACGCCGTTTATGCAGAACCTTCGCCTCACGAGGGTTGGCGTTTAATTGTGGCGATAGCCGATGTGAGTTTTTATGTAAAACCAGGCTCTGCCCTCGATAAAGAAGCTCAGTTGCGTGGCAATTCTGTTTATTTTCCTGCTCGCGTAATTCCTATGCTGCCAGAGGCTTTATCCAACGGTTTGTGTTCCTTAAAACCGAATGAAGATCGCATGGCAATGGTGTGTGATATGCAGGTGGATAAAGAAGGGAAGTTAAAATCCTTTGAATTTTATCCAGCGATTATGCTTTCGCATGCGCGTTTAACCTATACCGAAGTGGCGGATATGATTAAAGGTAAACGCACGAAACATTATGCGTTAAAACCCCAGATTGATCATTTGTACGAATTATTTAAGCAATTATTAAAACAGCGAAAAAACCGAGGTGCGATTGATTTTGAAACTACAGAAACGCGAATTATTTTTGATGATTATGGAAAAATAGAAAAAATTATTCCCTTAGAGCGCAATGAAGCACATCGTTTAATTGAAGAGATGATGTTGCTTGCGAATATGTCGGCTGCGCGCTTAGTGGGAGAGAAAAAAACCCCAGTTTTGTATCGAAATCACGAAAAGCCTTTTCCTGAGAAATTAAGTGCTTTGCGCGATTTTTTAAAAGCATTTAGTTTGCGACTAAACGGTGGCGAACATCCTAAAGCCATCGATTATGCTAGTTTATTAGAGCGTGTGATGAAACGAGATGACGCTCATTTATTGCAAACAGTTTTATTACGATCGTTAAGTCAAGCCGTTTATGCGCCGAATAATGTCGGCCATTTTGGATTATCGTATGAAGGATATTGTCACTTTACATCGCCCATCCGTCGTTACCCGGATTTA
The DNA here is from genome assembly GCA_035290065.1 of Coxiellaceae bacterium. Lineage (GTDB taxonomy): Bacteria > Pseudomonadota > Gammaproteobacteria > Coxiellales > Coxiellaceae > DATDVD01. Next base: position 42,576 of record DATDVD010000012.1, read on the forward strand.
TTATTGCATCGTGCCTTAAAGCACCTGATTGATAAAAGTGAGCCTTACCCTTATCAATTGGACCAGGTGGCACGGTTGGGAGAACACTGTTCTTTCACCGAACGTCGTGCGGATCGATCCACACGGGATGCTGTGGATTGGCTAAAATGCGATTACATGCAAGATAAAATCGGTAAAACGTTCGACGGAATTATTACGGATGTCACCTCTTTTGGATTATTTATAGAACTAAGAGAAGTATATGTGCAAGGGCTGTTGCATGTTACAGCGCTTTACCAAGATTATTACCAACATGATCCTATTCATCATACACTAATAGGCAAACGCAGCGGAAAAGTGTATCGTTTAGGGGACAGCATTCGTATACTACTGGCGCGCGTTAATTTAGATGAGCGCCAAATTGATTTTGATTTAGCGTAAGGAGAGTCAGGTATGCTGCGTTCTGGCCGAATGATGGTGATTCTTTTCAGTATGCTGGTGTTGCAAGCGTGTGCGAAACATACTTATCCTGGGGATTTGTCTCACAATTTAAATGATTTCGAAATATCGGAAAAAGTGCGGAGTTTGTTAGCGAGCCATGAGGTGACAGAAACTAATTCTATTACGGTGAGTACGTATAAAGGATGGGTGACGTTAGCAGGGCATGCGCAGGAAGATCAGCAAGTGGATTTTGCGAAAAGTTTAGCGACTGAAGTGGTGGACAGTATGCACGTGATTAATCGCGTTAAGGTGTATCCAACCACAGAAACTATCAATAAAACATCGATTGTTCCGATAGGATATTAGAGTGTATAGGTGAGGCGTAACTGTTGGCGCATGCTGGATAGGCTTTTATGCCTGTTTCAGACGTTTTTTAACGGCCGCGCCTTTCGCCATTTCATGGAGAACGATTTCTTCTTAGGCATACAAAGCTTCTTGTACTTTTCCTGCCAGCTCGTGAGCCGTATCGGGAATGAAATCAAACATGCCTAATTCAAAAGCTGTATTGAGCTCTTGGGGAGCAGGAACTTTACTGTCACCTACCATCAGAATGGGTAGCTTCTGAATGCCAACGGTTTTCTTGATGGTTTTAAGTAACTGCCATGCATTATCCAACAAACAATGAATAATCACGCCACCATACGCACCGCGACGATGAGTGAGTTGTTGGATAGCATCCTGAGAGCTGGGCACATACTCTGTTGCGTAGCCTTCAGTTTCTAACTGATTCATCAATTGTTGCGCACGAATATTTTCGTGGTCTACGACGAGAAATTTATAGGACTTAGTTCCGAACATAAGTACCTCCTTGGTCATGTTACCTTTGGCCCCCATCGTGGTAGGGAGTGATGGGGCACCGCTTGAAACAGATGCCCTTGCAGGAAAGGCCTTTACCTTGCTCGCTTACACCTGGCCTGGAAAAGGTTCCTCTTGTGGAATCGGTCTGCAAGGACAATGGCAATCCTACTGCAATTTAAGTGAATAAAAAATTAGCAATTATAACGGGCTTACATCGCTCACACGGCTTTTCTTACGTGAGAGTACCTTAACATATAGGTATCTTTTCTAGGCATGACTCGTAATATTCCCATTTTTACACTCTATCGACTGATTAGGTCTTAAGCAGAATATTTCTGCTTTATGTTCTCAATCCGCAAAGCGAATAAGCCCTATGTAGATCCCTTGGATTTTGACACGCTGGGTGGAATAAACCATGGGCTGATGCTTAGCATTGGCTGGAATTAGTGTAACCTGGGCGTGATCAGGACTGTAGCGAATACGCTTTAAAGTAGCTTGCTCATTGTCAATTAAAGCCACTACAATTTGTCCATTTTTAGCGATTTCTGTGTGCTCACAAATCACCACATCTCCATCAAAAATGCCTTCTTCTATCATAGAGTCTCCTTTGACACGAAGCGCATAGCGACAAGGACCTGCTAAAATATTGGTAAATTCTATACTTTCGGATTGGGGGATCGCCTCGATGGGCGAGCCCGCGGCGATGTAACCCAATAAGGGAATAGAAGTAGAAGGCAGCGATTCTCCTTCCGCCAGGGCAATGTTACGGTGCCGATTAGGCAGTAATTGAATTAAATTAGCGGATTGTAATTTCTTGAGATAGCGATGAGCCACCCCCCGCGATTTAATGCCAATGCCGTGCGCAATTTCAGCGGCAGTAGGGGCATATCGGTATTTCAACATAAAGTTTTTAATAAATTCATAGGTCTTTTTTTCTTTTAAAGTTAACATAAGCGCTCTCCTCTAATGGGTGATCTGATGGCCAGCCATGGTGACGAGTCGTAAGCTGCTGCTGCTTAACTCTATCCTGACTGCCAAAGAGGATCCTTCCCTGTTACATTGGCTTGCATCCATACTTGACCACCAGATCTACTGTTAAGAGTACATAAAGAGAACGGGTGTGTCAACAGCCAGCATGAAAAATTTATTCGGATCGGAAATTACTCCTCGAGATGGGGCAGTTTATTATCCACGTTCTTCCATTCCTCTGCATCAAGAGGGGGTTCTTTTTTAGCTGAAATAACGGGCCATTTTTGAGCCAAGCGGGCATTTAACGCGAGAAAAGCGTGCTGGTCTGGGGTCAGCTCATCTTCTGGCACAATAGCATCGACAGGGCATTCAGGGACACATAAATTACAATCAATGCATTCCTCGGGGTCAATCACCAGCATGTTGGGTCCTTCCCGAAAACAGTCCACCGGACATACTTCTACACAGTCGGTATATTTGCATTTAATGCATTTATCGAGGACAACGAAGGTCACAATAAAATCCTTTCAATCCAGGCTACACAAAGGGGATACTTTAATAAACTGCGATTATAGTGTATCCTTATCTTTTTTTGAAGCAGGTTTAAACGTGGAAG
>DATDVD010000013.1:0-2497 GCA_035290065.1 Coxiellaceae bacterium
TGCAACACGGTATTTCCCGATCGCGCATTATATTGGATCCAGGGTTTGGCCAAGGGCATTATGGAATAAACACGACAGAAAATATTTACCTATTGCAGCAGTTAAACCATCTCTGTGCCTTAGGTTTTCCCGTATTAGTCGGGTGGTCCCGCAAATCCATGATTGGTGACCTTTTAGGCGGTGTTGGACCCGACCAGCGGTTATATGGTAGCCTAGCAGCAGCCGTTTTCGCCGCCCAACAAGGCGCCACCCTTATTCGCACACACGATGTGCAAGCAACGAAACAGGCGCTTACAGTGTGGCAGGCATTAACTACTAGTAGCCTGGATTGAATTATCGGTGCATCCAATCCAGGTCGGCAGGCTTTTTCGTAGGGGCAGACCGTGGTCTGCCCAAGAATGCGGCACAAGATTTGGGATCCGCTCGGGCAGAGCACGCTCTGCCCCTACAGTTTCAGGGATTAGGAAAAAGGTACAACACGGTAAACCACCATGACAAAACAATACTTCGGCACGGACGGCATTCGAGGCAAAGTAGGGGAATCACTGATTAACCCCGAGTTTATGCTAAAACTCGGTTGGGCCGTGGGCTGCGTATTAGCCGCTGACGCCAACCCCAAGGTATTAATCGGCAAAGACACACGCATTTCTGGATACATGCTGGAATCGGCACTTGAGGCCGGCCTTTCCGCCGCAGGGGTCGATATTTTATTACTCGGCCCCATGCCAACACCGGGCATTGCGTATTTAACACGCACATTACGGGCCTCGGCCGGCATTGTCATCAGCGCCTCTCATAATCCTTTCTACGATAATGGGGTTAAATTTTTTTACGGCAATGGCATGAAATTATCCGATAAATTAGAACTCGCCATTGAACAGCAATTAAATGGACCCATGAGGATGGTGGCTTCTGATCGCTTAGGCAAAGCGGAACGGGTCAACGATGCGCGTGGTCGCTATATTGAATTTTGTAAAAGCACCTTTCCTACGCAATTAAATTTAAATAATTTAACCGTTGTCGTTGATTGCGCAAATGGCGCTACCTACGATATTGCACCGCATGTATTCCACGAATTAGGCGCATCCGTTATTACATTATCCGATGAACCGAATGGCCTTAATATCAACGATCACTGTGGCGCTACGCATTTATTACCTTTACAAAATGCCGTTATTGCGAATCGTGCCGATTTAGGCATTGCGCTGGATGGTGATGGCGATCGCGTGATTATGGTGGATGCCAAGGGCGAGGTTGTGGATGGCGATGAACTCCTGGCTATTTTAGCAAAAGCACGGCTCGATGAAACTCATAAATCGTTTGGTGTGGTGGGCACTGTGATGAGTAATTTGGGGTTAGAACAAGCGCTCATTCAAATGGGATTGGAATTTAGACGCACCAAAGTAGGTGATCGTCATGTGATGGAAATGTTGCAAGATTTAGATTGGAGTTTAGGCGGCGAATCGTCTGGTCATATTGTAAATTTAGATTTAACCACTACGGGTGACGGTACTATTACCGCTTTACAAGTATTACGCGCCATGCAATTTTCCGAAAAACCGTTGCATGAATTGAAAAAGATTATGACGAAACAACCCCAAGTATTGATTAATGTAAATGTTCACAATCAAATGATGATTATGAATCATTCCGAGCTGCAAAATGCTTTAAAAATCGCGGAAAAATCATTAGCGATTCGAGGCCGTGTTTTATTGCGTCCCTCAGGCACTGAACCGCTCATTCGCGTTATGGTAGAAGCGGATGACTTAAAACTCGCCCAATCCACGGCCCAATCGCTAGCCGATTATGTGACCAAACTGGCCGTTTCTTCGTAATGAGATCAGTGGCTTAATATTATCTTAAGCTTTTTCTTATATAGTAGTCTAAAGCGATACTTAACAGGTGGAGAATTAATTATGCTAACTTTGCATCAAGCAGCGGCTTTTGGAGATATTGAACGTTTAAAAGAATTATTAAGTGACCCTAGTACAGACGTTAACCAGCTCGATGATCATGGTAAAACAGCTTTACAGTTTGCGTGTTTTGCTCAACAACCAGGAGCTGTTGCTTTATTGATGAACCATCCTCGGATTACGTTTTTGGCTCAAGCAGGTGTGGAGTTGAAGCACCTTATGAAGGTTGCTGCTATCACGGGTGATTTGCAGACAGCTTTAATTTTGTTAAAAAAGCTCGAACAAATGGAAAATTTTCAGGATTATATAGAAGAAGTTAAAGCTGCGGTGGGGGAAGCGCTCGCACGACCTGTCCCTTCTACTACACCAGAGGAGATTGCTTCTATCATAGGGAAGCGTAACTGTATTTCTCAGTTCGTAACATATCTTGCTTCTTCTGCTTCAGTTAATTGGGCCGATTTTAAAAGAGTGTTACCCGAAGACGAGAGAAGATTATTTAAAGCTGAACAGCGGGAGCTGACAGATAAGTGGCTAGAGGCCGAAGCGTTTTATAGCCGAGATCTTGCTACTGGAATTGATGCTGG
>DATDVD010000014.1:0-19682 GCA_035290065.1 Coxiellaceae bacterium
CACACTGGTAGCGCGCGTTGCCGAGGTGGCAATTTCTGAACTCACGACAAACGTTAATACATATGTACTAATAAAAAAGCCTGTTAAGGCAATGCAGAGCATCATTAACCAAACGGGAAGAGAAGGGACATAAATCACCAGTCCTAAGGTGATGGCCGCTGTCAAAGGCGAGCCTATACATAATTTTTTTCGATTAAGAATCTGATTATCTAACCAACCCATGCTCAAACCACCGACGGCAATTCCTGCAAACAGTAAGTTACAACTGATCGTCGCTACTCCTAAGCTTACATGATGGGAGAGTCGGATAAAATTCACGCCCCATAAGGCTGTAAATACAGTCGCCATACTAAATAATAAACCCGAATAAACCCCATTAACCCACGCAATGCGGCTTTTTAATAAACGACTTACATCTTCCAGAAATTCTTTTTTTGTGCGGAAAATACGTTTCATTAATTTACGTGGCTGATCGCGGATAATAAGCCATGATAAAAGCGCGATCACAATAATGAAGGTTCCAGCTCCCAACATAAACACACGCCAGTTGGTTAATTGAATCCAACGAGCAATCCAGTAGCCACCTATCGTGGCGCTTAGCATGCCCACCATTTCTAATACTCCCACCATAGGGCCGAATTGGTTGGCGGGAAACCAACGAGAGAGAATGGATAAGGAGCCTACAAAACCCACCGCTGCTCCGCTGCCCATAATAATTCGGGCGATAAAGGCCATAGAAAGAGTGTGCGATTCCGCAAACATAAAGGTCCCGAGCCCACACGTCAGTGCGCCTACGGTTAATAACAAGCGCGGGCCATAATGATCAATTAAAACCCCGGCGGGTGTTTGCAAGAGAACATAAATATAGTAATAAGCACTGACCAAAAGCCCTCCCCCAAATGCCGTTAAGGAAAAGCTTTGCATCAAGCCATCCACCATTTGACCGGCAGAGAACTGGACACAGAATTGGAAAACGACAAACAGAAGGGAAATCACCCAAATAAACCACCCACGGCGTTGCTGGAAGGCCGCATATTTCATGCGGAGGTCTTTAAACTGCATGGTAGAGTGTCCTCGGGAAAAGCGGCTTATTTTACGCCTTTTGTTTTTAAAAAGGCAATGGTCCTAAAGGCAACTATAGCTCGTTTCCCGAATTTCCGCCGCAGAAGCGTGACAAGAGAATAAACTCCCTTCTATAATCCCGCTCATGAAAGAAACGACATTGAGTTTATTACCTGGTTTGGGTTATCTAAGGGTAACCGGTAGTGAGGCGGCTAAATTTTTGCAAGGGTTGGTAACGTGTGATGTGCTGGCTTTAAAAGAAGGAGATAGCACGTTAGGCGCTCTTTGTAATCGACAAGGACGAGTAGTGTTTAGTTTTCGATTACTGAAAGATCGTGCAACCTATCGATTGAAAATGCCCAATGAAATGCTGGCACGTGCGCAAGAGGCTCTTCAAAAATTTGCCGCTTTTTCAAAAGTAGAACTAGGAATTGAACGGGGCGAAGAAGGCGATACACAAGCTTGGACGTTGGCAGATATGGACGCCGGCCTTGTGACTATTTATCCCGAAACAGAAAGTCTTTTTTTACCGCAGATGCTAAATTACGATAAATTAGGGGCCGTGAATTTTAATAAAGGATGTTATTTAGGCCAAGAAATAGTCGCGCGTACGCAACATTTAGGAACATTAAAACGCCATTTATATCACGCCATGTTAGCAGGGAAATGTCGGCGAGGGGAAGAAATTTTCAGTGAAGGGCAAGTCGTGGGTGTTGTGGCAGCGTGTGCGAAAAAAAATGATAAAAATACGTTGTTAATAGTATTACAAGATACTGCAGCTGAGAAAGCATTGCATTTGCAGGGAGCATTATTAAATATTGGTAGCTTGGCTTGAGCCAAGCGAAAATCCAGGCTATTTATGGGGTCGAAGGAGAGGGAATAAAATGACATCCCGAATGGAGGAAGAATTAGTAAAAAGCATCACAAGTCGATCAATGCCGATGCCCTCTCCCGCCGTTGGAGGCAAACCATATTCCAAAGCTGTGATGTAATCTTCGTCAAAACTCATCGCTTCCACATCACCTGCTTCTTTCGCTTTTAATTGATCGTGAAATCGTTCTGCTTGTAATTCGGGATCGTTTAATTCGGAAAAGCCATTCGCTAACTCACGGCCTGCCATATACAGTTCAAATCGATCGGTCACCAATGGATTCTGATCATTGGGGCGGGCCAGTGGAGAGACTTCCACCGGATATTCCGTAATAAAGGTGGGCTGAATTAATTTATCTTCAGCTACCGCTTCGAATAATTCCATCTGCAATTTGCCCAAACCCCAGGAAGGATGCGTTTTAACACCGAGTTTTTTTAACCATGCATGAGCATTACTTTCGTTTTCAATATCGTTTGCATGAATAGAATCGCCATACCGAAGAATCGCCTCTTTCATCGTTAATCGCTCAAAGGGCTTAGCTAAATCAAGCGTGTAACCTTGATATTCAATTTGATCTTGTTTGAGAATTTTTTGCGCTAATTCTCGCAACAATAGTTCCGAAAAATCCATTAAATCGTGATAATCCGCATAGGCCCAATAAAATTCCAACATGGTAAATTCAGGATTGTGACGCGTGGAAATTCCTTCGTTACGAAAATTTCGATTTAATTCGAATACTTTTTCAAAACCACCGATAACCAAACGTTTTAAATAAAGTTCAGGCGCGACGCGCAAATACAATTCCATATCCATAGCATTATGGTGTGTCATAAAAGGCCGAGCAATAGCACCTCCCGGCTGTAGTTGCATCATGGGTGTTTCCACTTCCATAAACCCTTTTTTGACTAAAAATTCTCGAGTAAACGTGACGACTTGAGAGCGCACTTCAAAGACGCGCCGAGAAGAATCATTGGTTAATAAATCCAAATAACGTTGACGAAATCGATGTTCTTGGTCAGTGAGGCCATGAAACTTATCAGGTAAAGGGTGTAAGGATTTTACTAATAATTCGATCGAAGTGACTTTAACGGATAATTCACCGGTTTTTGTTTTAAATAATACGCCTTTTGCACCCACGATATCCCCTAAATCCCAGGCTTTAAACTGCTCATACACCTCCTCATCCACCCTATCGCGCGCCACATAGAGTTGAATACGGCCTGTGCCATCTTGAATCGTCGCAAAACTAGCTTTACCCATGACACGGCACGTCATAATTCGCCCTGCCACAGCGACAGCCACCTTTTGTTCTGCTAAAGGCTCACTTTCTATGGCATCAAAGTGTTGGTGTAATTCGTGCGCCACATGCTCGCGTTTAAACGTATTAGGAAAAGCAGTGGCGGTTTCACGCCACGTTTTTAATTTGGTTTTGCGCTCAAGAATTTGTTGATTAGTATCCAGAGGAGAGGGTGTAGTGGATTCGCTCACGATTTTTTCCTGTAAAAGCGTTAATTATATACGCATTCCCGCAGGAGCAACAGTTCTAGGAGTAGCACTAGCCGCCGCAACACTAACTCCCCCTCCTGCTCCTGCGGCTGTCGCAGCCATCCCAACAGGAGGTGCCACAGCCGGACGGAAGGTGAGATGGGTGGTGGCAAAATGACTGACTGTAGCAGCAGACGATTGCCAATGAACCGTGTCAGAGCTCATAAGAACCGTTTTCTCCAATGTTTCTGACAAAGCTCTTGCCGTCTGTGTTCCCCAGACTTGGTAGAAAGGGGAAAACCATTTCGCCGTTGGATAGGTTTGCGCCTCTGCTATTATTTGGCGAACAAACAATTCCCAAGGATTTCTTCCCACCAATGTGCCTCGCATTCTTTTTTCCAATTCAATAGATCCCCGAGACGGTCCAAATAATCGACTTCCCCCATATTCTTGATAAACACTGATAAATGTAATCAATCGTAATACAGAAACCCATCGATTCAAACGATTCTCACTGCTATCAGGGCGACTCATAAAATCCTGCCAGTGAATAGAGGCCAGTATGATATCTCGAAGCGCTTCAAATAATTTTCGTTTTAAGTTTTCTTCCGGACGACGAATAATTTCCTGTATTAAACAGGCTAAAATCCATTCCCTGATAGCTCTATTCCATTCATCCACCCGAGGTGTTTCCCAGGCGGTTTTTATCGCTTTTTCTTGTTCACGCTGAAGGCTAGCTTCTGTTTCTCTCCTGGCTACTTCAGCCGCTTCACGGCGTTTTTGCTCTTGTAAACAAGCCAATGCTCTTTCGCGACGCATCCGCTCTTCTTCCTCTCGTCGCTGCAATTCGGCTTCTATACGAGTGGTTACAAATACAAAAGAAACTTGGGATTGGATGGTCGCGTGAAAGAAGGCCGCATCATCGTGAAATAAATGCCGAATATATTTATTGTCTTCCCACTGGCTTAGATAGTGAGCACGAATACGTTCGAGCGCTGTTACCCCATGCCGACGAAAAAATACCTTAAATCCCTCGGAAGTATTTAATGCCTGAAACAGTTCAAACGGTCGATCTCTTAAATAATTCATCACATGCGCGTGGGCACGCGGACAGGCGGCTAAAATATTCTCGATTAACGCTTCTTGCAAGGCTGGAGGAAATAATAACCAGCGCAACCAGGCTTCATACGCTTCGTCTTGTAACGTGTATTCTCCTCCCTCAAAGCGTCTGCGTCGAAGTTGATCAAACCACGTGGGATTCCGCCGATCACCGTCTGGAACCAACCGCATGGGAAAGAAACCCCAGGATCGAATGGTATGAGCTACTGATACTAAATCTTCTATGCCTCGAATCGGGGGCAATTGATACCGCGCCCGCTCTTCGGGGGTAAAAGCACGATCTTCGTGGGTTAAATAGCGTTGATACTCTTCAAAGCCTGTCTGGTACCAACGAAAATTGGCAATTAAATAGCGATCATCCGACGTACTGCTATAGGCTAAAACGTGTTGAATCGCTAACATTATGGGCACTACTGGCTCTTTTTTTTCCCACCGGCGGACGGGGGAAGAAATCCTAACGTAGGTAACAGGAGGACGATAACCATAAAAAATATCATCGGGGCTTGGGATAGCCAGTTGGCCTGGATAGAGCACCGTAAAAAAAGTGAGATCAAAATCCATAGCGGTTAATTGGCCTCGGGTAAAGCCCATATTCGAAGCAGAAGCATCGACATTACCCAAATAAACAGCCCCTGTGAGCAAACGGGCTAATACAGGCCGATTGTAAGGCTCCCTTAGGAGAGTGACTAAACCGTCTTGATGTAATCGTATTCGAGCCGCTTCTACCGATTCAAAAGCAGGAATTTCTGCCAGAGCAAAAGTGTAATGACTGATTCCTCCTCCCTCTTTTTTTAAGGGGACTAAGGCAGCCTTAGGAATAACGCTTCCAACGGCTAGGCGATACATCCACGCGCTAAAGCACTCTAAATGAGCCATGTCGTTAATGTCCCATCCTTGAGCACCTAGATCCCCTCGGTACCCCTCCGTGGAATGGAGTTGAGTACGAGGGTCATAAAATTTAAGGTAATAGGTCTCTCTTTTTGAGCGAGGCAACAAAGGCGCTGAACGAAAAAACTTTCGGGCACGTGCCACATCCGAGTGGCCCTTAGCTTCTCCATCGGCTAATTGACGTTTTTCTCCTTCGAGATATTCCATTTTTTTATAACGCGTAGGGGCTTTCGCCTCTCGACCGGAAGAGCGGCGTCTAGAGGGAGAGGGGCTCATATCGACGCTGTCTTCACTGAGCGAGAATGTCGATCGTCGAACACCCGCGGCAGCGGCAGCTGGCATTCCTTCTGGAACCCTCAGGGCCGAAGCACCTACCCCACTGACTTCTCTCTCCACAGGTGCGCCTTTACTCTCGCCTAGGAGGATTCTCCAGGAGGCCAGATCTCTTCGAAGCGCTTCTATAGCCATAGGTCGGGGGGATACTTGCATTTGCTCACACTACCGTAAAAAGCTTAATAAAATCTTAAAAAAACGTTCCTTTTGCAAGCTTTTTGTTAAAATTTTTATAGTTTTTAAATGATTTAAAATGTCATTAATGTTATCTTAAGAATAATTTGATATATTCTATTAAATTTAAACTAGCTGCAAGAGGAAGCGAGGGAAATTTGGGCGGATGGCCTTAGGGATAGTAGTTAAACCAAAAGAGATCCTATGAGACCAGCACCTGATTTCCGAGAGCGACTATCCACAGGATTACTCCCTATCCTTCGAGACGTTGAAAAGCGGATGGCCAGTGGCGTCCAACACCCTATTCCTGTCTTAATAAAATATGTTTTACCGTTGATTCGTAGAATAATAACCGCTATTAGACAAGCAGATAAAACTATACCTTATTACTATGCGTACCGCACCGCTGAAGACGATCGAATTATTCGTGCGCTATTCAATTTAGTAAATCATTTTGATGAGAGTATAAGTGCATTAAAATGCGAATTTCCTGCTTTTAGTAGCCAATTTGGCGACGGAGAATTATTTCTTCATGTCATCGTGAATCATATTTACAGTGAATTATTTCAATTGATGGTTATTGAAACGGAATATCAGCGGGTTCGTCGTACCATTAGTTCATCTCAAGCAGCGGATAAGGAGGTAGAAGCCTTTTTCGGGGGTGAAAAGCCCAGAGAAAAGCCCCGTGACGAATTGGTTCGCGCTTACCATATGCGCCCCCATCAAGCAGCGGATAAGGAGGTAGAAGCCTTTTTCGGGGGTGAAAAGCCCAGAGAAAACCCCCGTGACGAATTGGTTCGCTACCATATGCGCTCCCATTTAATCAGTAACCTTTTAGCCTCTTGTAGAAGCATTTGCCCTCGCTTTCAAGAGCTGTCTGTAATACGCCTTAAAAATCATTACGCGGATTTACCGCTTGAGCACCTGAACAAACTCTTAAATATTCTGCACGCGCATGAAACTCAAAAAAGAGAGGCTGCAGAAAGCCTGGTGGCCCTTAGGCAAGCAGCTTTTGGTGCTGGTGCTGGTGCTGCCGCAGCTGCCCATGCGGCGGAAGTGGGAGTAGAATCAGGAGCAGAAGCAGCTACAGCTGGAGAGGAAGTCCGAGCGGGAGCGGGAGCGGGAGCAGCACCGGCAGTTGAAGCAGCTGCAGGCGAGGAACGAATTGCAAGGAAAAGAAAAAGAGGCAAGACGCTTTTTTCTTCTCCAAAACCACCCACCGCTGCTAGAGCAGCGGAAGTTGACGCCAGCCAAACAGAAAATGCTGGAGCAGGTATTAGTACCTTGGGAGCTACGGCTGGTGCAAAGGAGGCAGGGGTCGGTGCTGCAGCGGGTGCAGATCTACCCATAACGGCATCCACTTTTCTTATATTCAAAACTTCTCCGGCTAAAACTTCTCCTGGTCGAAGCTTGGCAGCAGGTCCTAGCTTAGCGTTAGAAGCAGCTCATAGTGCTGCCATTGCTGCACGTAGAGCAGCAGAAAGTGGAGTAAGAGGGCCTAGAAGCGCAGGAGCAGCAGTTGCGGCCGTGGAATCCAAGGCAGGGGAAGAGGAAGGCGCAGGGGCTGCACCAGTAGTTGAAGAGGCTTTATTTCCGCGCATGGTCACACCTATTCAGGGTCGACGACGTTAACAGCCTTGTTTTAACGCGGCTTCGATAAAACGATCAATATGGCCATTGAGCACCGCTTGCGTATTGGAAGTTTCTATTCCGGTACGCAAGTCTTTCACGCGCGCATCATCTAAAATATACGAACGAATCTGGCTGCCCCAGGTAATATCGCTTTTGGATTCTTCTAAGGCTTTTTGTACTTCATTTTTTTTCTGCAATTCGATTTCGTATAATTTTGCTTTTAATTGTTTCATGGCTTGATCGCGATTTCTATGTTGAGAGCGATCGCTTTGACATTGTACAACCATGCCGGTAGGAATATGCGTGATTCGTACGGCAGAATCTGTTCGGTTAACATGTTGGCCCCCTGCTCCACTCGCGCGATACGTATCCACTCGTAAATCGGCAGGATTAATATGAACTTCAATATCATCCGGCACTTCGGGCGAAACAAATACAGCTGCAAAAGAGGTATGTCGTCGATTCCCGGAATCAAACGGTGATTTTCGCACTAAACGATGCACACCGCTTTCCGTGCGCAACCACCCAAACGCATAATTACCTTCAACATACACGGTAGCACTTTTAATGCCAGCCACTTCACCGGGAGAGGCTTCCAGTAAAGTGGCTTTAAACTGATGTTCATCGCACCATTTTAAATACATGCGCAATAACATTTCTGCCCAATCCTGCGCTTCTGTTCCGCCAGAACCCGATTGAATATCTAAATAAGCATTATTGGGATCCATTTTTCCAGAAAACATGCGGCGAAATTCGAGTTGTTCCAATTGGGCTTGAAATTTACTGAGATCGGATTCAATCGCATCCAAAACTGTTTGATCGTGCTCTTGAATGGCCAATTCCAGTAAGCCTTCTACATCCGCCAAACCAGTTTCTAAATTTTCAATCAATAATACGACGGATTCGAGTTGGACTTTTTCTTGGTTGAGGGTTTTTGTTTTTTCAGGATTAGCCCAAACCTCTGGGCTTTCTAATTCGCGTCGTACTTCTAATAATCGTTGTTTTTTTTCACCGACGTCAAAGATACTCCCGTAGCACCCGCGTGCGTTCTATTAAATCCTTTAATTGTTCTTTAAGAGAGGTGATTTCTGCCATACGATGTCCTTAAAAAGTAGGTAAAAGGTGCAAACTATTGAGCAATTCAATCACAATAATGGCTATACCCAACAATAAAACCAGGGCTAAAAGCAATGGGTGGCCCGGGGCGCGGTAAGGAGAATGCAACGTCGTCGATTGACGTAATTTCCATACCATTAAAGGAGGCAAAATAACTTCTAAAATAGCGACAAAAATAGCCGCATAGCCTAAAGCCATCACAAATCCGTGCGGATAAATAAGCGCAAATAAAAATGGGGGTATAAACGTTAATAACGCTGTTTGCGTGCGATGAATGCGCGTGTTAGCACGTTTAAATCCATCCGCGAGGAAATCAAATAAACCTAAGGAAACCCCTAGAAAAGAAGTCGTCAACGCAATATTGGAAAATCCGTTAATAAACGCTATGGTCCATTTATTTTGCGTAATATGATCAATCATGTTGATAAAATAACCGACGGAATGATCGTGCGCCCCTAAGCTCAGAAAGCTGTATTCTCCGGTTTGTGGCACCAATCCGATGGAGACAAATAGCCACCATCCATAAATCACCAAAGGAATTGTCGCGCCCCACAGAATAATTTTGCGGTGGGTTTGAACCTCTTTTCCTAAATAATTAACTAAACTCGGAATGCACGTGTGATAACCAAAGGCAGTTAAGAAAATAGAAATCATCACCCACACATAACGATGAGCACCCTCCGCGCGATTTAAATTCGCGAGATCTATATGAGGCATTAAAAACATCAAGGCCAAAATCAACAATACGCCCTTTAGGCTTAATAAAGTGCGATTGGCTAAATCTACCGAATGGGTGCTCCAATAGACAGCGCCTCCAAAAATCAGTGAAAATAATAGGGCATTCGTCCATTGAGGAATGTGAAAGCCTAAAATATCGTTGGTTAAGGTGGTTAAAATGGAACCGGCACCGTCCATATAAGCCGCCACCAGCGAATAGAGCAGCAATAAAACAGTAAACCACGTGACCACCTGACCGATACGCCCTAAGGTGTGTTTTGCCATGGAATTAAAGTTATTTTGATACGGCTCCAACGCCAAGGTAACTTCAAGCACCAAAAGCCCTGTATAGGTCATCAATGCCCAGAGAACCACTAATACCAAAGCGGCATACCAAAAACCCGCCCCGCCGGCTACCAAAGGTTGAGCTAAAATGCCCGCTCCAATGGCTGTGCCCGTGAGAATCATAATACTGCCAATAATTTTAGAGCGCATAAAAAGACTTTTGGGCTGTAAAAAAGGCCAGAATAAACGAAGGCATTAAAACAATCAACCGAAACAGGGGTTTAGACATTCTAACCCGTTGATGGTTATTATTTTAATGGATATACTCCCCCCTCCTTAACCGCTTAAGAGACGGGCTTGAATGAAACTGTCGATTCTAGAAAAAAAATTACTCCACTATACGGGCAAAGCGATTCATGATTTTACGATGATTGAGCGTGGGGATCGGGTCATGGTGTGTCTATCCGGGGGAAAAGATTCTTTCACGCTGTTGAGTTTGTTGCGCATTTTACGTTTACGTTCTGGGAAAAAATTTGAATTATTTTCATTCACCTTGGATCAATCACAACCGGGTTGGGAAGATGCAAAACTCCGTGCGTGGCTGGAAGAACGAGAAATAGCGTATGAAGTTGTAAAAGAAGACACCTATTCGATTGTTAAAGAAAAAGTGCCCGAAGGAAAAACCTATTGCTCGCTCTGCTCTCGGTTACGGCGCGGAATTATTTATCGTTATGCGAAAGAAAAAGGATTTAACAAAATTGCCTTGGGCCATCATCGAGATGACTTAATTGAAACATTGTTGATGTCGATTTTTTATAATGGTGAAATTAAATCGATGCCGCCGAAATTATTAACCGATGATAAGGAAAACATTGTAATTCGCCCCATGACCTATGTGCAGGAAAAAGATATTACGGCTTATGCGCAATTCCAGCAATTTCCTATTATTCCCTGCACTCTGTGTGGAAGCCAAGAAAATATGGCGAGAAAACGAATTAAACTTTTAATTCGTCATTTAGCCCAAGAGAATCCCAAAATTCCTAGTAATATGTTACATGCATTGCAAAGTGTAAAACCGAGTCAATTGATGGATAAAGCGCTATGGAATTTTTCATTTTCAACCTCTGTTAGTAATCTGGATTGAGCCAAGGGAAAATCTAGGGAAACGAGCCTGTTCTTCTTGGATGTTCGCTTTGCTTAACCCAGGCTATTAAGAATTTCTGGGGTTTTCAGTTCTTCAAGATTGGCATACACGACTGGAATATGATGTTCCTCGCAGAAATTAATTTCGGCTTTAACACCGTGCGAATGTTCCCACCCTTCTAGCTTTAACACAATCATTCTCTTTGCTACTTTTAGCATTACAAAATCAAAGGGGAGAAAAAGAAGGCGGCGCTCTTCAGTCGATAATTCAGGCATTTCTTGTACGAGTGAATGATTATGCACGATGGGACTAAACACAGGAATACCTTGCTTTAAAAGAAAAAGAGTAGTTTCCGCGGCTAAGTGCGCACGTTCTTTCCGTTGCGCTTCCGTTCCCTGATAAGGATTCGATAAATAATAAAAACTCATCGTATATATCTCCTTTCTTGACCCCAATATACTCCAGCAGAAAAAACAGGCTGAACCCCATAGGCTCTTCTTCCCGGTATGGCGACAGGTAATCGCATACTCTCTGTTTGGCGTGTGCTGGATCTTCCTAAAGAAGTCTCTACTTTTTTCTGCCCTAATCGATTTAAACGGACATTTAATCGAAACGCATTACCCACCACAAATAAAGAAGAAGCCGACATAGCAATCGAGGCATAAATAGGATGCATCATAATATGAAAAAACGGAAATAATACCCCAGCTGAAATAAGTACGCATAAAATATTATAAAAGAATGCCCAAAATAAATTTTGTCGATAATTACGAACGGTTTCTTTAGCAATGGCAAATGTTTTTAGAATATCCGTTAATCGGTCTTGCAATACAATACCCCCTTGTGCAGAAGCATCCGCCCAAGCTCCCACGGCGAAACCCACATGGGCGGTTGATAAAGCCCCTAAATCATTAATACCATCTCCTACCATGGCCACTCGATGGCCTTGTTTTTTTAATTGATTAATAATATCAATTTTTTGATTAGGAAGTTGTTCTGCATAAACTGTTTGAATCCCTAATTGTTGAGCCACTCTTCGAGTAGGCAAAGATTGTGCTCCTGTTAATAAAATAACCTGTTTACCTTGTGCTTGAAGTTGACGCACTGTTTGAAGCGCATCCGGACGTATAAGATCTTGTGTCCATAAAATACCAATACATTGTCCATTTTTTACAAGCACGGTCGGATCTTTTCCCCGATCCATTTCTGTTCGTAATAAGGTGGTAATAGTCGGGGGCAATTTAACGCCTTGGTGACGGATAAAATTAGGGCTTCCTAATAAAATTGATTCCCCTTCTGAAGAAGAAGCACTAAGACCCCCTTCAACGTGATGCTCTAAATGATTAACCACCGGTAAAGGAATAGAAGGGAATGAGGCTCTTTTTCTTAAAATGGCTTGTGCAATAGAATGTTTTTGAGTTTGCTCCATCGCTGCAGCTAACGCTAAAACGGTTTCCAAGGAATAATCATTTAAAGAATGAATATTCACTACTTCTGGTTTTCCGCACGTTAATGTTCCTGTTTTATCGAATACTACGATATCTACTTCTTCTGCATCTTCCAGAGCTTGGGGTTT
The DNA here is from genome assembly GCA_035290065.1 of Coxiellaceae bacterium. Taxonomy (GTDB): domain Bacteria; phylum Pseudomonadota; class Gammaproteobacteria; order Coxiellales; family Coxiellaceae; genus DATDVD01. The sequence goes on from DATDVD010000014.1 coordinate 12,403, forward strand.
TGCAATAATAATGCCTTGTCTAAACGCGTTTAACAAACAGAGGGTCTGGGACAATGGAATCGCCAATCCTAATGCACAGGGACACGCAGATAATAACACCGATAAAAAAGCACACACGGCAAAACATACCTGCGGCACAGGTCCTAAAAACATCCAAAAAATAAAAGCCATTATTGCCACTACTAGAACACTGGGCACAAAATAACGGGTAAAGCGTTTCATTAAATCTAAACGGCGTGTAGAATTTTCTTCTGCCTCGGTTACTTTAAGAAACAATTGATCCAATTGACTTTGATCGCCTTTAACCGTTGCTTTTATCAAAACACGTTCGCCGGCTAGCAGAATAGAGCCAGCCTTTAAAGAGCTACCTTTGGATTTCAATATTACATGGGATTCACCATGAAGCCATACCTCATCAAACGAACATTGGCTATCAGTTTCCAATACACTGTCAACGGGCACTCGTTCATTAGGATTCACTTCAATAAAATCGCCCTCTTGTACGTCCTGGCGCGCCATGCTATAAAAAACAAAATTATCGCCTTCTTGACGTCGAACGGAAACTGTCGATGGTAAAAATTTATTTTTTACTTGCTCGAGAGATTGGATGGTTTTGCTAACCCGATATTTTGCCAATTCGGTTAAACCCTTTCCTAATTTAACAATCATTAAAATAATTAACGGGGCGCTAAAGTAAACGTGCATCATCATGGTGGGGAAAAGAGTGGGAAACAAAATAATCAGCATTGAATAAATCCACGATCCGGATAAACCTAAAACGATCAACGTATCCATGGTTGTAGAGCCTGCTTTCAATTCATTCCAGGCATTTTTGAAATAATCACCTCCTGTATAAATCATCAAAGGAATAGAAATAATACCTATCACCAATTCAATAAGACGGCCGGAAGCCATCATAATAGGAGGCAATAGATGGAACATGCTTAAGAAAGTTAAAGGCAGGGCAAATACCGCAATAATTATTGCTTGTAAAAAATATTTCGAATAAACAAAAGACGCTTTTTGCGTGATTTCTTTTCCATTTTTACGTATTTCTGCGTTAAAACCTATATCCTCGATAGCCTTCAGAATCTCCTCACAATTCTCTGCCTCACAATCTACCCTTAACTCGCTAGTCTGTGATTGATCCAGTAATAAGCGAATCGAGCGAAAAAACCCTGGAAAATAAGACTTTATATGTCCTTCGATGGTATTTGTACAATTAGTACAAGTAGTCCCCCTCACCAATATTCGATAAATCATGCACACTCCAAACTTAATTCAGGCAATTGGGCAAGATTAAAGGATATATTTGATGGTTGTCAATTATCTCAGAGCTCTATGTGACTATCATAAAGAGGTCACTAAACCTGAAGGGGGTTTTCCATAAAAAATTAGTATTTTTAATGGCTACTTTACTAGCCTGTTCAAGCGGCTATGGAGATTTAATGAGAAAGAGGGCCAATTTACCGTGAATACCGGAAAACAACAACATTTATCGTGTACATTGATCAAACTGAATAATAATCATTATAGATTAACTATCGTCAGCACAGATATTCCATCACTTCTGTCTAATTACTGATCCATACCTTGGCGAATTTTCTTTCGCCAAGGCTTTCTTTGATTTCTATCACCCGTTATAATAAAGGCTTCCTGATTTCCCCAAGAGGCTCCCTATGAAAAAATTATTATTAGCCATTGCCCTGGTCTCGCTTTATTCCTCAAGTTATGCGGCACTTCATATGGAAGTGCAAAATATGGCGTACAACGTTCCCTCGGATTTATTTGTTATTAAAGAAGACTACAAAAAAGAGCACTCTAATGGTGTTTTGATGTTTCCCCGTGGCGTTCAAACCTCGATTGTTTTCTACAGTGATGGAGGCAGCGATGGGGATGGGTATGTCACCATTGGTACCACTGATTGGCAAAACTACTGCCAAGTGACTTTTCATCGCCATAGCGAAGGCTTATCGGGCGATAATTTTGATGCGGGTGTAGCCCAAATCAAAAATTTTCGGTGTGCCCTAAGTTGGCTCAATAGCAATACCTGTAGGTTACAAATTGAATCGCCTAATTGAGGCAAGGCAGAATATAAATAGCCTGGGTTTGCCTCACCTCTATTCAGGAATCTTATTCCCTCCCCGCTTAGGGAGAGGGAATAAAAAAATTCTCTTCTATTTTTTAGCAGGAGTGGTTGCTTGGTAAACAGCCTTAGCACTGCCTCCGGCAATTTTTGAGCATGTACCTTGAATGACATACATCCAATCATAACTATCGCGGCTTGCCGTGGATTGGCCCGCACAGCCATGGTAGTTATTACCACAGTCATTCATTCCTTTAGCCGCCACCCCATAGCACTTTTCTACCTTACAGCTAGCCGCCTCTGCAGCAGGAATAGCCACCACACTGGCCGCTAGGACCACTGCCATTGCTTTTGAAACTAGAGATTTATCTGACATGAGAAGCTCCTTATAATTACAAATCCATCGAGATTTACTATACTATACGTTAAACATTTCTCGCAAGGAGGCTTTATGCATACTCTTGAACAAAAATTAGCCGTTATTGTGCTGCCCATCGTTAATTTCTTAAAATGGCTAGCCCCTGTCGGCGATCTGGTGGTCAGAATATGGTTAGCCAAAATCTTCTTTGAATCAGGGTTAACAAAAATCCAAAGCTGGGAAAGTACGGTGCTTTTGTTTACCAATTTGTACCATGTACCGCTTTTACCTCCTGCCATGGCGGCCTTTCTAGGCACGGCTTGTGAAATAATTTTACCGGTCTTATTGCTGATTGGATTAGGCGGTAGAATCATGATCTTGATTTTCTTTATCTACAATATCGTAGCCATGATTTCCTATAACTTTTTGTGGACTCCAGCGGGAGCTGCAGGATTGGAGGAGCATATCAACTGGGCATTATTGTTGATGGTGTTGATGCTGCATGGCCCGGGTAAATTGTCGATCGACTATTGGCTGCATAAGCGGCATCATTCTTAAGGATATCGATAAAAAGAGAAGGTTTTTCCTGGATTTTTGGCTCGCCTCACTCCAGGCTATCTACAGTATTAGGCGATTTGCGTTTCAGAGATCGGGGTTATTTTGGCACGTTCAACAGCGCTTTCTAAAATAATTCGCAACAATTCTAGATAGCTCATCTGTTGATAGGTAGCCATTATGTTCATTTTGCCATCCCAACACCAACCGGGATTGGGGTTCACTTCTAAGAGTTTCATTTCCCCTTGCTCGCTCGCACGAAAATCAAATCGTGCATAATCCTTGCATTCCAATCGTTCAAATAGGCGGGTTGAGTAATCAATCAGTTGCCGTTCTATTTCGGGGTTCAATTTTGCTTCTTCGTATCGAATATTATTCCAATACGGCGAACCGGGCAACCACTTAGATTCATAGCCTAAAATTCTGGGCAAATCCGGTGGTAATTGAGAATAATCCACTTTCAAAATAGGTAAAACAGTATAATTTCCCGGATTACCAATAATACCGACGCTAAATTCATCACCGCTTAAAAATTCCTGAATTAAAATAGGCGTGTTCGGCATGATGGTTTTTAATCGATCCAAATAATCCATCAAAGCTTCACTGTTATAAACCACTGCATTTTGAGTAATACCAATGGAGCTATCTCCATAATTAGGCTTTAAAATAGCGGGTAAAATCGAAGGCAACGTGGCTGCTTGATCAACTGGGTCATAATACGTTTCCAAAGGCACTGGGATATCCAGCGATACCGCCAAGGCTCGCACCAAACTTTTGTTATAACAAATTGCCAAACATTGCGGTCCTGCTCCGCTGTAAGGGATATTTAATAATTCCAATATGGCTGTGACATGCAATTCTTTTCTCGCATCATTGTTATACCCTTCATCGCATAAATTAAAGACAAATTCGGGACGATGCTGAGTTAAAAAGGAAATCATTTGTTTATGATTATCAAAATATTTGAATTGAAAATCGTCTAATTGGTTTAACGTTTCTTTTAGCAAACGAATGGTTTCAAAATCTTCTTCGTTAAATTTTCCACCTTTTTTGACGGGATCCAATAATGTAGGATCTCCCATTAATACCAACACATTTTTTCGAGCGGTAGGAACAACGCGTTTGGGTGCTTTCTCGGGCGCTGTAGCAGTGAGCAACATCCGATGCGACATCATGCCTAAATCTTGATCTCGGCTGGATTGGCCCTTTAATGCCGCATGTTTTTGGATATGCTTAAATCCCAAACTAATTAAAATAGAAGAAATTTCTGAAAAATTATACAGCCGCTCGGCGTAAAATTGATCCGCAATGACTCCTTTTTCCGCATGTACAACCACTTCACGGGAAATAATGCGCGATTGATCTTTTGATAACGACCGTTCACGGCAGACAAAATGATTTTCATCCATCCATTCCCAGGAACGAGGTTCAAAATGTTGGCGCATCCAATCACCATCCACAATATCCAACGCTAATTTTCCAGAACTTTTTAAAATACGTTTCAAGCAATTTAATACGCACAAATCATCTTCTTGGGAGTCAAAATACCCAAATGAATTTCCCATCATAATAACCGCATCGAGATTGGATTCGGGAACCCGTACTTTTCTAGCATCCCCTTCTGAAAAGCGAATGGCATGCCCTAGTTGTTGGGCACGACGTTTAGCAATTCGAATTAAATAACGGGAACGATCAATCCCTATGACATTATGAAATCCTCGGCGGTACAATTCCATTGTGTGGCGACCTTGACCACAACACAAATCTAAAATTTTCTCATCGGGAGTAATGGAAAAATCTTTTAATAGCGTATCAATTTCATATTGGGTATTGCTATCGTTTTCTACTACGTCACCATCTGTTTTTAAATACACGGCATTAAATAATTTTTTCCACCAATCCATCGGTAAATGTCGCTCTAAATCAGCAACAGGCCCTAACGTTTTTGCCATGATCAAGAAACCTCATATAAAAAAAATCCCTTCCAATGAAGGAAGGGACTTTATAAACAGAAAGATTGAATTCCCGACGAATTAATCTTGGTCTTCATCAGTAGAAGTAGCGCTATCATCTGTACCAGAAGATTGCATATCATCATCCGTACCTTGCGTGCCCATGCTTTGGGAACCGGAAGAGGTAGAGGTAGAATTAGAGCTCGGTGCAGCTGCTGTAGACGCTGTCGCAGTAGCACTAGCATCTGCTAACGCACATTGAAAACCCACAACCAAGGCACATAGACTCAGCGCCTTAAAAACATTCTTCATACGTTATTCTCCTTCAAGAAAGCCACTATTGGCTGCTTTAATATATGCTGTAGCCTTCATGCAGTCAATAATTAACCATACGCCCATTGTCGCGATATTTAATCCACATCACAATCATCGGAATGATCAAGAGAATTTCCACCATACAGGAAGTCCATAGATTACTGGCGTGGATAGGAACTGCGTAGGCAATCCAACAGAGATCGGTGGTTACAAGAATTGCAAACATCCCGATACTAATATCTTCTACCCGCTTGGTGCGGTAGGATTTAATAATTTGTGGAACAAAAGCAAAGTTACTAAGAACGTTTGCAACAAAACCGAGTAGTTCAGAGCAATGCATCATTGGCCGAGACCCCCCTGTTAAATTGTAGAACCGATAAAACCCCCTTGGGACTTTTCTTATATTAAACAATAACTTAAGTACAATCCCATCTTTAAGATCGCCATTGTATAATAAAAAAAAATCCTTGGCTATAGGAAATTAACCCATCATAACTATAGCACGTAAAAAAAAAATTTATCCCCGATCGGTACGGCGTCGATCCGACTCTTTGAGCTGCTTTTTGCGCAGCCGAATATGAGAAGGCGTGATTTCCACCAGCTCATCGTCTTCAATAAAATCGAGCGCTTGCTCTAGGCTCATTTGGATCGGAGGCGTGAGGAGAATATTTTCATCCGAGCCTGACGCACGAATATTGGTGAGTTTTTTCTCCTTCGTCACGTTCACGACCAAGTCGTTATCACGCGTGTGAATACCCACCAACATGCCCTCATATACTTCCGTTTGCGGCGAAATCAGCATTCGGCCACGTTCTTGTAAATTCCACAACGAAAAAGCGGTGGCTTTGCCCGAACTATTGGAAATCAGCACACCGTTGTTGCGGCGCTGGCTAACACCTGATTTCATCACGCCATAATGGTCAAATACGTGATGCAATAAACCGGTTCCGGAGGTCAACGTCATAAATAACGTGTGGAAACCAATTAATTGACGTGTAGCCACCTTATAATCTAACCGCAATCGGCCTTTATGATCGGATTGCATATTGAGCAATTCCGCACCCCGTTGGCCCATTTGTTCAATAATGGTGCCTTGATCTTCGTCGCGAATATCAATAACGACGGATTCGAAAGGTTCCAAGGTTTGACCGTTTTCTTCTTTAGTAATAATTTCCGGGCGCGAGACGGCCAGCTCATAGCCTTCTCGACGCATATTTTCGAGTAAAATCGCTAGGTGCAACTCCCCTCGTCCAAAGACCCGAAATTTATCGGCATCCGGCATTTGCTCCACGCGAAGGGCCACATTGTGAATTAATTCTCGCTCTAATCGTGCTTTAATTTGACGGCTGGTGAGGAATTTTCCTTCTTGGCCTGCAAACGGCGAGGTGTTGACTTGAAACGTCATCATCACGGTCGGTTCATCCACCATCAAGGGGGGCAAGGCTTCCACTTGATTAGGGTCACACAACGTATCGGAGATTTTAAGATCTTCAATACCGGTAATCGCAATAATATCGCCGGCTTGGGCTTCAGGCACTTCGATGCGTTCTAATCCTTTGTGCTTTAATACTTGGAGAATACGGCCTTTACGGGTATTGCCTTCTCGGTCTATTAAAATAACGGGCATATTGGTTTTCGCTTGGCCACGCTGAATGCGGCCGATGCCAATGGAGCCCACATAACTGGAATACGCCAACGAGCTAATTTGCATTTGAAAAGGCCCATTCATGTCGACTTCGGGTGGCGAAACCTTTTCCACCACCATTTCAAATAAGGGTGTCATATCACCGGTACGAGCCGTAGGATCCAAGCTGGCGTAACCGTGAATGGCAGAGGTATAAATGACTGGGAAATCAAGCTGTTCATCGGTGGCACCCAGGCGATCGAATAAATCGAACACTTGGTCTACCACCCAATGGGCACGCGCTTCGGGGCGATCGATTTTATTAATCACAACGATGGGCTTTAATCCTTGGGCAAAGGCTTTTTGCGTCACGAATCGAGTTTGGGGCAT
>DATDVD010000015.1:0-3096 GCA_035290065.1 Coxiellaceae bacterium
TGGATGATATGTCGTGGGGCATCCACTGTTTATTAGCCCGTCGTGTGGAGGAAGCGTGGCCTTTGGCGGTGCAATTGGATCATCTGAATCGTGAACGACGTGAGATTGAACAGGGTATGCAGGAGGAAGCGTTCAAAGCAGTGTCTCGCTTACAATTAAAAGACGAATTGCCTCATGGGGTGTGCTTATATGATTCCAGCTGGCATCAGGGAGTGGTGGGTTTGGTGGCGTCTCGCGTCAAAGATAAAATCCACCGCCCGGTTATTGCCTTTGCGCAGAGTGATGAAGAAACGTTAAAAGGTTCGGCACGATCCGTGCACGGCGTACATATTCGGGATGTGTTAGCCAATGTGGCGGCTCAATATCCTGCGGTGTTAACTAAATTTGGGGGGCATGCTTCAGCGGCCGGACTCACTTTACGAAAAACCGATTTAGCACGTTTTAGCGATGCCTTTGCAGCAGAAGTGGCCAAACAATTGGTGAAAGAAGATATGTGTGCTCATTATCAAACGGATGGTGCATTAGGTGAGATAGAGTTGGATTTGAATGTGGCGCAATTGCTTGAGTCAGCAGGGCCATGGGGACAAGGTTGTCCAGAACCTTTGTTTGATGGAGAATTTTATGTGATCGATCAGCGTTTGCTGAAAGGAAAGCATTTAAAATTAACACTGCGATCCCTACAAACGGCTGATCGATTAATTTCGGCGATTGCCTTTAACGTGAATGGGAATGAGTGGCCTAATGAGCGTGTAGAATGCGTTCGATTGATTTACCGGTTATCGATTAATGAATACCAAGGGAATCGAACGTTACAATTAGTCATCGAACATTTAGAGCCCGTTTACGATTCCGTTCCCGGAAGAGGGGGGAAAATAACACGAACTTCCAATCCGTGACCCCATTCGGGTGTGTCTAATTCTATGTGAGCTTGGTGTAAGCGAGCAATTTGTTGAACAATGCCAAGACCTAATCCACTGCCGGGTGCTTTGTTGCCAATCACGCGGAAAAATCGCTCAAATACACGTTTACGTAATTCGGTTGGAATGCCAGGGCCAGTGTCTTGTATTTTTATGATCACGTGATCACCCGGCGTTTCCAATTTAATGTGAATGTGACCATGCGGAGGTGTATAGCGGATAGCATTATCAATTAAGTTACGTAGTAAAATACCTAAACTGGTGACATTTCCCCATACGATGGCAGGTTTTTCGGACTCGATCAATTCGAGTTCGATTTCTTTATCGAAGGCATTGGGCACTAAGTCAGCAGCAACTTGTGCGCCGAGCGTGGCTAAATTTACTTCGCGAGGATCATTAATTTCAGATTGAGGCAGCATACGGCTTAGCGTCAATAACTGTTGGACGACGTGGGTACTGCGATCAACACTGGCTAATACTTTTTTCAGAGTTTCTTGGCGTTCGGGTTCCGTTTTAATTTTTAACGCCACTTGTACTTGTGTTTTTAAAGCGGCCAGAGGGGTTTTTAATTCGTGAGCGGCATCAGCGGTGAAACGTTTTTCACGTTCAAATGCTTCATCTAAACGAGTAAACAAAGAATTTAATTCATTAACGAGTGGCATAATTTCCAAGGGAACGGCTTTAATATCGACAGGTTTCAAATAACTGGGTGCACGGTGGCTTACTTCACTTGCTACTTTTTTGAGTGTGTCTAATCCACGACCAACAATGATCCAAATTAAAACACCTAAAAAAGGATAGGTGACGAGCATGATGAAAATAGAATCGCGAGTTAATTCATTTTCTAATTTTTGACGAAAATTAGATTGCTCACCCACCATAAACGTTAAATGATTGTTGGGATCGTGATCCGTATATACGCGCCATGTTTCGCCGTTGAGCCATAAATTAGATAATCCTGAGTGCCCACTGGATAATGGTTGGTGAGGAGCGGCTCGTGAATGTAAAATTAATTGTTTTTGATCGTTCCATATTTGAAAGGTAGTTTCTTGATGAAAAGAAGTCAGTGCATTGTGCAAGCGTTTGCTGAGTTTTAAGGAAGGATTGTGTTTTTTTAAAAATCCCACAGGATCGATGGCTTCTTGTAAACTGGCTTGTACAATCGGTAGTTTTCGAATTTCAATGCCATCGCTGAAAAGCGCTTGCATTTGTAAGGTGGTGCGAATGAGCTGGGTGTCGAGCTGTGTTTGAATGTCTTTATGAGCTAAAAACAAGTTACCAATAATAGCCAGTGACGTAATAAGTGTGACACTGAGCAGAAGATTGATCAGTAAAAACGTACGTATGGAAGGAGTCATACATTAGTCGAATGCCCAGGCTTCACAGCCATGTAGCCAACACCTCGAATCGTACGAATCATATCGGTTCCAAACCGCTTGCGTAAATTGTGGATGTGGACTTCAAGAGCATTACTATCAATATTTTCGCCCCATCCATAGAGCGTTTGGTTTAACTGTTCTCGGGAAATTACTCGACCTGAATTTTCAATTAATTTTTGCAATAATGCAAATTCACGGCGGGAAATCATGATTTGTTCTGTACCGCGCATAACCACGTGAGCCGCGGGATCTAAAACGATATCGCCAAAACTAATGGTGGGTTTAGCGCGGGATTTGGAGCGTCGCTGGAGGGCTCGCATACGCGCGCATAATTCGTCTAGGTCAAAAGGTTTTGTTAAATAATCATCGGCGCCAGCGTCTAAACCTTTTACACGGTCATCGACGGTTTCGTGAGCAGTCAAAATCAGCACGGGCGTGACAATATTTTTTTCACGAACGGATTTTAACACTTCCAGCCCACTCATTTTGGGTAGGCCTAAATCCAAGACGATGATATCGAAATTTTCATAGGAGGCAGAAAGAACTTTGTAAGCCGCACGACCGTCTTTCACCCAGTCGACCGTGTGGCCATAATGTTTTAAACCGGTACAAATCCCATCGCCTAGGAGTTCGTCGTCTTCAACTAACAGGACACGCATAAGAAATCCTTTACAACTTACTGAGGCTCAGCTATCTTTTTCACGCCTGCGATTAAAAATTTAGTTAAATATCAGTAACATAAAACAAATTTAGGATTACTATAGACTATTTTATAGGCAATTGCAAGGGAAGAACTTGCG
>DATDVD010000016.1:0-3237 GCA_035290065.1 Coxiellaceae bacterium
GTAATCATTATGCCTGCCTCAGAAGGTACGGGTGTCATTGCTGGAAATGCGATGCGCGCTGTGTTTAAAGTAATGGGTATTAAAAACGTGTTATCCAAATGTATGGGCTCTACCACGCCTGTGAATGTGGTTCGCGCCACTATTAAGGGCTTGTTATCGATGTCAACGCCTGAACAAGTGGCAGCTAAACGCGGTAAAACGGTGAAAGATATTTTAGGGCAAGCATCATGAGCCACGCAAAATTAAAACTTACATTGATGAAAAGCAAATTTGGTTTATTGAAGGGCCACCGTCAATGCATAGAAGGGTTAGGCCTTCGCCGTCGTCATCACACGGTGGAAGTGATTGATACACCTGCCAATCGCGGCATGATTAATAAAGTGGCTTACGTGTTAAAAGTGGAGAACGCGTCATGAAATTAAATACCTTAAAGCCTGCTCCAGGCTCTAAAAAAGTAGGTCGGCGCGTAGGCCGAGGCATTGGATCGGGTCTAGGTAAAACCTGCGGACGGGGTCATAAAGGTCAAACCTCACGTACCGGCGGAAAAATCAAACCGGGTTTTGAAGGGGGACAAATGCCGTTGCATCGTCGTCTTCCCAAATTTGGTTTTACGTCGCGTCAAAGTTTAGTGCGTGAAGAAATTCGATTAGATGTATTAAGTGACGTCGAGGCTTCTATCATCAACTTAAAAGCATTGATAAAAGCAGGCTGTGTAAGACGTGACACGCAATACGTCAAAGTCATTGCCGCCGGTGAATTAAAAAAAGCGGTTCACTTAAAAGGGATTAAAGTAACCCGCGGTGCGAAAGAAAAAATTGAGTCTAAAGGTGGCAAAGTCGAGGAATAAATGGTCAGAGGAAATCGAGGCCCCTCACTGTCCGGCGGTGGTTTGGTTGAATTAAAAAGACGATTATTGTTTGTCTTCTTAGGATTAGTCGTTTATCGCATAGGTTCTTATATTCCTGTGCCGGGGTTGGATCCTCACAAGTTGGCGAATTTATTTAACCAACATCAAGATGGAATTTTGGGATTATTTAACATGTTTTCCGGAGGAGCGCTTTCCCGGTTAACGATTTTTGCATTAGGTGTGATGCCTTATATTTCCGCATCCATTATTATGCAGCTCTTTAGCAGTATTTTGCCGAAGCTAGAGCAATTGAAGAAAGAAGGCGAAAGTGGACGGCGCAAAATTAATCAGTACACCCGTTATTTTACGGTGATACTGTCCGCTTTCCAGGCCATTGGTATTTCCAAATGGTTGGTAGCCCAAGGGATTGCCATTGATCCTGGGCTAACATTTTATTTTGAAGCATTGGTTACATTAGTCACCGGTACGGTGTTTTTAATGTGGCTTGGCGAACAAATGACGGAACATGGCATTGGAAATGGTATTTCCTTAATTATTTTTGCAAGCATTGCGTCTCGATTTCCTTCGGCCATTGGGCAGGTGATGACGCAAGTGCGACAAGGACAAATGCAAGTCCTAACGCTGTTGGGTTTAGTGGTCGTGATTGCAGCGGTCACCGCAGTGGTGGTGTATTTTGAGCGCGCGCAACGTCGCATTACAATTAATTATGCGAAGCGCCAGCAAGGTAATCGGTTATACCAAGCTCAAAGCACGCATTTGCCTTTGAAAATAAATATGGCCGGTGTGATACCGCCTATTTTTGCGCAGAGTATTATTTTGTTCCCAACCGCCATTGCGAAGTTTTTCGCAGGCACGCAAGGCATGGGTTGGTTGAACAGTGTGGTATTGATGTTATCCCCGGGCCAGCCGGGTTATATGTTGGCCTTTGCATTAGCCGTGATTTTTTTCTCGTTCTTTTACACGGCGCTAGTGTTCAATCCGAAGGAAACAGCGGATAACTTGAAAAAATCGGGAGCTTTTATTCCGGGTATTCGTCCGGGTGAGCAAACCGCGAATTACATCGATAAGGTGATGACGCGGTTAACGGTAGTGGGTGCTGTTTATATGGCGCTGGTGGCTTTACTGCCCCAATTTTTGATTTTGGCCTGGAACGTGCCCTTTTATTTTGGGGGCACCTCCTTGCTGATCGTGGTGGTGGTCATTATGGACTTTATGGCTCAGTTGCAAGCACATCTGATGAGCCATCAATACGAGTCCATTATGAAGAAGTCCAATTTAAAAGGTGGTTTAGGGTTGATGCGTTAGAGGGTAAAACAATGAAAGTGAGATCATCTGTTAAAAAAATGTGTCGAAATTGCAAAGTGATTCGCCGAAAACGAGTGGTTCGGGTGATTTGCAAGGACGCTAAACATAAACAACGGCAAAGTTAATAAGCCCCGAAAATGGCTTGATTTTTAACGATTCAGCGGGTATTCTAATGCGCTTTTTGGGCGGAAATGAGAGGATAAATCGACTATGGTAGCACGTATTTCCGGGGTGATTATTCCCGAACACAAACACACGTGGGTAGGATTAACAGCCATTTATGGTATTGGCCCCAATTTGGCCAGAGAAATCTGTGAAAAGGCAGGGATAGAAACCCATCGCAAAGTAAAAGAATTAACGGAACAAGAACTGGACAGTCTGCGTGCCCAAGTAGACCAATTCACCGTAGAGGGCGAATTGAGACGATTGATTTCCATGAATATTAAGCGAAAAATGGATTTAGGAACGTATCAAGGACGCCGTCATCGCTCAGGCCTGCCTTTAAGAGGCCAACGCACCCGTACCAACGCGCGCACCCGTAAAGGGCGGGCTCGCAAGCAGTTAAAAAATAATAGGTAAACATCCATGGCCAACCCCACTCCAACCCCAGAAAAAGCCAGTAGCTCCAAGACAGCTGCTGCTGTAAAACGCAAAAAAACTCGAATTCGCGTTAGAAAAGGGGCTGTTCATATTAAAGCTTCTTTTAATAATACCATTGTTACCATTACCGATGATCACGGTAATGTACTCGCCCAATCTTCCGCCGGCGCAGTGGGTTTTAAAGGTTCTCGAAAAAGCACGCCTCATGCTGGAAAATTGGCTGCCGAAGAAGCGGCTAAAAAAGCCAAGGAATGGGGTCTTGAAGAAGTGGAAGCTTATATTAGTGGCCCGGGTGCCGCACGTGAATCCGCTGTTCGCGCAATACGTGAACAAGGTATTCGTGTGATTCGTTTAATTGATACGACCTGCGTACCCCACAACGGTTGCCGCCCTAAAAAGAAACGACGCGTATAGAGGTAAATTAGTATGGCTCGATATCTTGGACCTGTTTGTAAATTATCCCG
>DATDVD010000017.1:0-2250 GCA_035290065.1 Coxiellaceae bacterium
TTTGAAGCAGGTTTAAACGTGGAAGCAGTAACGCCGGAGAATATTCAAGCTTGGATTCTGGCAGGTTTGCCGGAGGCGGATGTTCGGGTAGAAGGCGATGGGCATCATTTTGAGGCGTATGTGGCTTCCTCTGCGTTTAAAGGTAAATCGCTCATTGAGCAGCATCGGCAGGTATATGCTTGCCTCGGGGATCATATGAAAGAACGTGTTCATGCGCTCTCCCTTAAAACTCACGTTAAACAATAATAGTGGTAACATTTTATGAGTATTCAAGAGACAATTCGATCCCAATTGGCACAAGACCGAGTAGTTTTATACATGAAAGGAACACCTGATTTTCCACAATGTGGCTTTTCAGGACGCGCGACACAATTGTTAAAACAAGTGGGCATTGAATTTAAAGCGTATAACGTATTGGAAGATGCTGAGCTTCGCCAAGGCATTAAAGAATACGGTCAGTGGCCCACCATTCCTCAATTGTATGTGGATGGGCAATTGATTGGCGGTTGCGATATTATCGTAGAATTAGCTCAGAAAGGCGAATTGCAAAAATTAAATGATACGGTTAATTCGATCAGTTAATCAACGGTCATTTAATTTAGTCGCGATTATCTAAAAATTCTTTCCAACCTTTTTGGCAGGGAGCTTTTGACGTTTCGACGTGATCGCGTTGTTCATAAATCCGTTGGTATTTTTCGTATTCAACGGTTTGAGAATGAGAACGAGGATGAGTCTGGTCGAATTGGTTTAACATTTTATCCAGAGGGCTAGTATAATGCTTGTCCATGGGTGGTGTTCTCCGCAGTGAAATCCAGACACATTGTATAACGAAAATAGCAAATTGACTATGGCTACACCGGTACTTTCGTTAAAGGGTTTTGAGTATGCGGCGTTGCATAGCCCGGAAGGATTAAATCAACTCGATCAAGCCTTTGTTGCCTTTTTACAACAACAATCACCCGAATTAGCAGGCATTCTTCACCAACATCGTAGCGCTTCTTTAAAAGAGGGGGCTTATAGTCAATGGATTATTGGATGCGCGCCTTATGTAGAACAATTTATCGCGGATTTATTTGGAATTGAGGCGGCGGTAGAGGACCAACATCAACGTGTGGCACACTATGATCCTATTTTTACCTTTCAAAAAGAATTGGTGGGGCGATTGGCTAAACGATGTCGCTTAGAGGATTTACCTTCCTTCGAGGTGATGGATCAATGGTTGGAATCTCATATTAAGCCTTTTTCTAATAAAGAAATCGCTGTATCAGAATGGGCATGTCATTTACTAGCCGATAAAGTCACACACGAAGCAGCCATTACACAATTAAGTCAGTGGTGTGCGAGTGCGCTCTATTCGCCGGAAGGACAACACGCGGTAAAAAATTGGATTAGCTTTAAACAGCCTGAAAAATTAGATTATGAACACTTAATTCCTTTGCGAGTAGAGGTCCAGGGAGATATTCAGCAATGGCATTTACCCGAGGAACAGCTGCGTACACGCGATGGTTTTCATTACACTCATCATGATCCTTCCGATGCAGAGGCCTTATACGAAATTAATTATTGTGTCTATTGCCATAAAAATGAAGGGGATTATTGCTCCAAAGGTTTTTTACTGAAGAAAAAAGAACCGGACATGGGGTTTAAAGTAAATCCTTTAGGGGAAATGTTAACGGGTTGTCCGTTGGATGAGAAAATTTCAGAAATGCATTTTCTCAAAAAATCGGGTTATTCTATTGCAGCACTCGCCACCATTATGATTGACAATCCCTTGTGTCCGTTGACAGGGGAACGCATTTGCAATGATTGCATGAAGGCTTGCATCTATCAAAAACAAGAGCCTGTTAATATTCCCCAAACAGAAACCTATATTTTAAAAGATGTATTGCGTTTGCCATGGGGTGTGGAAATTTATGATTTATTAATGCGCTGGAATCCTCTTCGATCGGAACAATATTGTTTAAAACCGTATCAAGGGCTTAATGTACTGGTGATGGGATTGGGGCCAGCCGGTGTTACGTTAGCCCATCATTTGGTGATGGAAGGTTGTGCGGTAGTCGGTATGGATGGCTTAAAAATAGAGCCTTTACCGAATAGTTTGGTAGAAAATCCTATTTATGAGTATGAAAGTATTTGTGAAGATTTAGCAGAGCGATCCGTGTTAGGGTTTGGCGGTGTTTCAGAATATGGTATTACCGTACGTTGGGATAAGAATTTTTTAAAATTAGTCTACTTATGTTTAAGCCGGCG
>DATDVD010000018.1:0-6878 GCA_035290065.1 Coxiellaceae bacterium
TCGATATCCTCGATATCCTCGATATCCTCGATATCCTCGATATCCTCGATGTCCTCGATATCCTCGATATCCTCGATGTCCTCGATATCCAACCTCTTAATTCTTGTAGGGGCAGACCGTGGTCTGCCCGGGTACGCAGCACAAGGGTTATAGACAGGGACGGATGGGCAGACCACGGTCTGCCCCTACAGGATTAAGCGTATTATCAAGGGGGAATAAAAGGGTGTCAAGCTAAATGAGAATCATTTTCATTTAGAGGCTGCAAGGGACAGCTCAGCCACGAGAATTTCCTTCAACTCCATTAATTTCCCATGAAAGAAATGCCCCGTCTGCGGCATCGTGATTAATTTCACCGGCGCTTGTTTAGCCCACTCAAACACCGCCTGCGGATCAATCACCTCATCGATTTCCCCCTGCACCACCAACCACGGACAATGCACGGGCGGCAGGGAGGCAAAATCATGGCGATCTACCGTCGGCGCAATACTCACCAATTGTTTCGTGGGCCATTGTGTCGCAGCCCTCGCCGCAATAAACGTCCCAAACGAAAACCCGGCTAACCAAACATCACAGTCAGGCAATTCATGCTTTGCCCAGCGAAGCACCGCTAGCGTATCAGCAATCTCCCCTACGGTATCCCCATACTGCCCTTCGCTTTTTCCTACGCCCCGGTAATTAAACCGCACAGTCGCCACCCCTAGGGCATTAAAAGCTCGAGCTATCGTCGTAACCACTTTATTATACATAGTCCCTTCTTGAAGAGGATTAGGATGGCAAATAACAGCAACCAGGGGACGCATCGCTGTGGCTGGTCGCTGCGTCATCACTTCCAATTGACCGACAGCCCCTTGTATCAAGAATATTTTTTCCGCTACTTCAAAGGTGGATGGTGTTTGCATGCATGTCTCAACTCGTTTTATACTGGTAATCATTTAAAAAGGATGAGCCCCATGCTCAAAACCCTGTTTCTGTGGTTAATCAGTCTCAGTTTAACCCTACTTTCTCAAAGTGCTACTGCCCGAGATGATACAACGCTCAGGATAGAAATCCATAACCATACGCATCATCCATACGATTTAGCCATTTATGGAGAAGGCGATTCGCATGATTATGATATTCACCATTCTTCGCCAAAAATTTTACCCCAACAGAAAAGTAAAATGCATATTCTCTATAAACCCAAACAAGATGAAGAATCTTTTTCGGTTCGCCACATGATGATTGTTTCAGAAAAAAATCACAGTTGTTCGGTGGAATACACCACCTTTTTTGAATACAAAACCTTATTTCATTTATTCAATACGCATCGTATTAGCTCTAAAATTGACAGCGTAGTCAGCCATGGCTTGCACTGCCAAGCTGACATTAAAGGGTCTGATTTTCTAAAAGTGCAAGTGTTTGGCGCGGATGAAAAAGAATAATATTATTCAGGGTTTTCTAAGCTCAACATACCGGTATGAAAATCATACGCAAAAATTTCGGCGTAGCGGCCCCAAACGATAGTACGTTTTAAGACTTCTTCAGCGGCTTGTTCGCTCAAATGCTCGCCCAATACTTTTAAAAATTGTTCTTCTGAAATGCTGTGCTCCGAAACAGCATCTAAGGTTTCACGAATATGACGAATTAAGGGAACGTATTTCATTAAGTGTGTGGCAAATAATTTTTTACGCTCTAAAATATCGGCGCGCGAAAACTGCCGACCGCTTTGAGTAAGCTCAATATCCCCGCCCGATACATACGCAAATCGTAAAATTTCCAACGCTTCGGTAATGGGGAATAAATCATCCACATCTAAATGCAGCGCTTCTGCCATTTCAGGCAAATCGGCCGTACCGCCATATTCGGAGGAATCCAATGTTTCGACAAACCCTGTTAATTCAGAAATATCCACTTCGGGTAAGCGATACCCCATATCAATCGTTTTGTATTTAATGCGCGTTTCAAATTCAGCCTTCGGTTGTTCCGGCTGTGTCATCACCGTGTAAATTTGATCCACCAATTTTCGAAAATGAGGATCTTGCGCATTACGCGGATGAGGCAAATCCACGCTAATTTCCGATTTCACAAAACCAGGATCGGTGGCAATCATTAAAATACGATCGGCTAAAAAAGCGGCTTCTTCAATATTGTGGGTAACCATTAGAATGGTTTTAATGCCAATTTTTTTCGTGCGCCACATATCGAGCAAATCGTTTCGTAAGTTATCAGCTGTTAAAACATCGAGGGCTGAAAAGGGCTCATCCATCAATAACACTTCCGGATTTACCACCAAGGCTCGCGCAATACCCACCCGTTGTTGCATTCCACCCGATAATTCTTTGGGATAAGCGGATTCAAATCCGTCTAACCCTACCGTATCAATCGCTTCTAACGCGCGTTTACGTCGCTCTTCACGCTCCACACCTTGTGCCTCTAATCCTAATTCCACATTTGCCAACACCGTAAGCCACGGCAATAATGCAAAATGCTGAAAAACCATGGTCAATCCATTCACTGGTTCTACAATAGGTTCTCCGTGGTAGAGCACTTCGCCGGCGGTGGGTTCTACCAAACCCGCAATAATGCGCAATAAGGTGGATTTTCCCGAACCGGATTTTCCCAATAACACCACAATTTCATTGTCATGCAAATTGAAATTCACATCGTTCAACACCAATAATTCTTGGCGACGTCGTTTTTTAAACGATTTTTTTACATTTTTTATTTGAATAAGAGGGGTATTCATAATCGAAATCGTTCTTCTGCTAATTTATACAATGGCCGCCATACAAAGCGATTAATAACCAACACATACAGTGACATCACAATAATACCCAATGCCAATTGATGAAATTCTCCTTGATTAAACACCCGGGCAATATACGCACCTAAACCTGTCGCATGCAAGTGAACTTGTCCCCAATCCACGACTTCAGCCACAATACTCATATTCCACGCACCGCCTGCGGCTGTAATAGCTCCTGTAATATAATAAGGAAAAATACCCGGCAACGCTAATCGCTTCCACCACAACCAGCCTGTTACATTTAATGTGGAAGCCGCTTGTTTTAAGTTTTTAGGCAATGCCGTCGCCCCTGCAATCACATTAAATAAAATGTACCACTGCGCGCCCAAAATCATCAAAGGAGAAGTCCAAATATTCACATTTAAATGATAGCGTACAATAAAAAAAGCTACGATGGGAAATAATAAGTTAGCTGGAAATGCTGCCAGAAACTGAATAATCGGCTGAATGGCTTGAGACCATTTGGGATGTAAACCAATCCATACGCCCACCGGTACCCACACCAAAGAACTGAGTGCAATTAATATCAACACACGAATAGCCGTAATCAGGCCTACATACAGGGTATAACGCACCTCATCCCACGTTACAAATTGCACGACAAATTTAAAAATAAGATAAACGGCTAATACCACGGCGGCCACGATAATAATATTCCACGCCACCATACTGAATTGATGCAAAAAAGAATTAATTTGGACAGCTAAACGTCGACGATTTTTTCGGAAGAGGGGGAAATTAACCCAACGATCGCCTACGATTTTAAAAAATTGTCCCATACGAAGAAAAAAAGCCGTGCGTTGAAATAAATCCAACATCCACGATTCTGACTCAATTTCTTGCATAGATTCTTGTGCCTGAAACTTTTCCACCCAAGCGACTAACGGGCGAAATAATAATTGATCATAAATCGCAATCACAATAAACATGGTCACAATAACATGGGCAATAGCCGAGCCATTGGCTTCCAGCGTCGCCAAATGAATATAGGAGCCTAAGCCTGGCAATGTGATCGTGTGATTAGCAACGGAAATAGCTTCTGATGCGACTAAAAACACCCAACTCGCTGACATAGACATCATGGTATTCCACAAAAGCCCCGGCATTGCAAAGGGCACTTCTAATCGCCAAAATCGTTGCCACGCGGATAATTGAAAAATAGCCGCTGCTTCTTTTAAATCCTCCGGCACTGTTTTTAAACTTTGATAAAAACTTAAAGTAATATTCCACACTTGCGCGGTGAAAATAGCAAAAATTGCCGCGCATTCAGGCCCTAACAAATTTCCCGGGAAAAGGGCCATAAAGACCATGACTGAAATAGAGAGAAATCCTAACACCGGCACGGATTGCATCATATCAATCAACGGAATGATTAAACGCTCCGCTTGACGACTTTTAGCCGCTAACGTGCCCACGATAAATGCAAACAATAACGCACAACCTAACGCAATAAACATGCGCAATACTGAACGCAAGGCATAATAAGGCAAATAACTGGCTTCCAAGGAAATGGGAAGGGATTGATCCATGTGATAACTGCTGCCCATGGAGTGCGCCGTCCACCCCAACACGACAATCACCCCCAACACCAACGCAAGCGCCACCATATCCCACGCATTAGGAATAGGCCAATCCCGCATTGTCACGAGAGAAAATGTATTATTATCGCGCCATGATTTCATAAAATGATTATATAGGACGGGGAATGAGGTGTCATTCGAAGACAGAATAACCGTAGGGGCAGACCGTGGTCTGCCCGAGAACGCCGCACAAGATTTAAATATCGCACGGGCAGAGCACGCTCTGCCCCTACGATTTTAGGAGATTAAGTGAGATTTTTTTTCAGGGAGGGTAAGCAACCAGTGTTTTAATTGGGCCTGAAACTCATCCACACCCACTCGTTCTAGCGAAGAAAAAAGTTGTAAAGTAATCTCTCCACCCATTTTTTCCACATGCGCTTGAATCTCTCGCAGGGTTTTTAATGCCTGCATTCGGCTTAATTTATCGGCTTTGGTGAGCAAAATATGCAGAGGAATATGGCACTCAATCGTCCATTCGATCAATTGATAATCTAATTCTTTTAAGGGATGGCGAATATCCATCACCAACACTAATCCCCGTAAACTACCACGTTTTTGTAGATATTCTTCTATATTAGCATGCCAACGTTCCCGCACGGGACGTGGCACTTTGGCATACCCATAGCCTGGCAAATCCACTAATCGATACTTAGAACCCAAACTAAAAATATTGATGGCTTGCGTGCGCCCCGGTGTATTACTCACCCGCGCCAAGCCTTTATTGCCTGTCAACGTATTTAAAGCACTCGATTTACCGGCATTGGAATACCCAATAAAGGCTACTTCTGCCCCTATATCCGGCGGCAATTGCTCTAGTGCCACAGCACTTAAAACGTACTCCGCCTTTTGATAGTCAATGGTTTTTACCATAGAAGAAGACTCATATTATTCAGGGGGATGAAGTATACACCCTTTCAAGAAAGCTGTCATGAGAAGTGGTTGCGGCGAAAGCGCTTCCATTCTTTTTTCAGGTATTTTTCAGGAAAAAGGGCATCCGTTTTTTCCGCATAGGCTTGATAATCTTCGCCAAAATGCCCCAAAAGTTCTTTTTCTTCTTGTTGGACCCGCTGATCCGTCATAAAAATCAGGGGAGCTACTAACAACACCAACGCTATATAATTCCAAAACCCCACCCCTAACCCAATAGCCGTTAATAAAAGCCCTGCATAAGCCGGATGCCGAATTTTATCGTAAGGCGGCGTTACCAAAAGTTCATCCCGCTTACGATGATACCTCGTATACAGCGCCCATAGACGCAACCCAATCCCCCCCATCATAATGAGCATACCCAGCACACCCCCCACCCAAGCCCCCCGAATGGAAATTTGCCCAATACTTGTATTGGAAAAGAACATCCCGAGAAAAATGGACACAAACACTATCACGTGCAGCCATTGAAGCTGAAACGTTTTGGGATAAGGCTCATGACGAAATTGCAGCAACGCTAATTCCAACACCCACCATAAAAAAATAAGGCCCAGTAGAATAATGCGAAACATGTTTATCCTTATCGTTTGATCTGCTGTTTATTCTATTTTTGTAATCGTTTGATCTACTGTTTGTTCTATCTTGCGTAATCGTTGATCCACGGTTTACTCTATCTTCCGTGATCGCTCGACCCATCGTTTACTCTCTCTTCCGTGATTGCTCGACCCATCGTTTACTCTCTCTTTCGTAATCGGTCGACCCATCGCTTATTCTATCTTCCATAATCGGTCAACCCATCGTTTATTCTATCTTCTGTGATCGGTCGACCCATCGTTTACCCTATCTTCCGTGATCGGTCGACTCATCGCTTATTCTATCTTTCGTAGGGGCAGACCGTGGTCTGCCCGGGAATGCGGCACAGGATTTAAATTTCGCACGGGCAGAGCACGCTCTGCCCCTACAGAATAGAATTTTTTTCTCACGCGCGAGTTTCAGTTCCTTTAACTGCTACTTCTTTTTGCACCCGCGGATCCAATTTACCCGAGGCGTATCGTTCCGCCATAGCTTCCACCGACAACACATTTATTTTACTCGCTTGCCCCGCCGTACCAAACGCCTCATACCGTTCTTTGCAAATCTCTGTCATCGCTTTTAACGCATCGTTTAAATATTTGCGAGGATCAAATTCCGCTTTATTCTTCATAAAATGACGGCGAATCGCCCCAGTTGCCGCTAAGCGTAAATCGGTATCAATATTCACTTTTCTAACACCATGCTTAATCCCTTCTTGAATTTCTTTCAACGGCACCCCATACGTTTCAGGCATCTCCCCACCATTTTCATTGATAATTTTTAACCAATCTTGCGGCACCGATGACGAACCGTGCATCACTAAATGCGTATCGGGAATACGTCGATGAATCGCTTTTACCCGATCAATGGCCAAAATATCTCCCGTCGGCGGGCGTTTAAATTTGTACGCCCCATGACTGGTACCAATGGCAATCGCTAACGCATCCACTTTTGTTTTCGCCACAAAATCGGCCGCTTGCTCCGGATCAGTCAACAGCATATCCGGCGATAAT
>DATDVD010000019.1:0-4461 GCA_035290065.1 Coxiellaceae bacterium
ACACATTAGCGGGCGTGGAAGTATCGGCATTGTTAGGCCGTATGCCTTCGGCAGTAGGATATCAACCGACATTGGCGGAAGAAATGGGTATGCTACAAGAGCGTATTACCTCGACAAAAACGGGCTCTATTACCTCCATACAAGCCGTATACGTTCCAGCGGATGACTTAACGGATCCCTCTCCTGCCACCACGTTCTCACACTTGGATGCAACCGTGGTGTTATCGCGTCAAATTGCGGAATTGGGGATTTATCCGGCGGTGGACCCCTTGGATTCTACATCACGTCAATTAGATCCGCTTGTGGTGGGTGAGGATCATTACCGCACAGCGCGGGGTGTTCAACAAACATTGCAACGGTACAAAGAATTAAAAGATATTATTGCGATTTTGGGAATGGATGAATTGTCGGAAGAAGACAAACGCGTAGTAGGCCGTGCGCGTAAAATCCAACGTTTCTTATCACAACCGTTCTTTGTGGCGGAAGTATTTACCGGATCTCCCGGTAAATATGTGTCTCTCAAAGATACGATTAAAGGTTTTAAAGCGATTTTAGAAGGCGAATATGACGATCTACCTGAACAAGCCTTCTACATGATCGGCGGTATTGAAGAAGCAAGAGAAAAAGCGAAAACATTATAAAGGGTATCCAAATTGTCTGCCCGTGCTGAATGATAAACTTTGCACTGTGGTGTTTTATAAGGGTCGATCACGATCGACCCCTACAGGAAATGGGATCTTCTCTCTTCCCGTAGGGGCAGACCGTGGTCTGCCCAAGAACACAATACTGTAATAATAATGAGATACAGGACAAAAAAAATGGCAACCGATACAACAGTCATTAACCTCGACATCGTTAGCGCGGAAGCGCCTGTCTTTGAAGGCAAAGTACAACGCGTGGAAGTTACCGGTGAATTGGGCGAATTAGGTATTCATCCCGGACACTTGCCATTACTCACGTCTCTAAAACCTGGCCAACTCAAGGCTATTATGGAAAATGGCGAAGAAATGGTGTTTTATCTTTCAGGTGGCATGTTAGAAGTGCAACCGCAAGTCATCACTGTATTAGCCGATACTGCCGCTCGTGCAGAAGATTTGGACGAAGCGGCCGCCCAACTGGCCAAAGAAGCCGCTGAAAAAGCCCTCAAAGGCAAAGAAGAAAAAATCGAATACGCCCAAGCTTCTGCTGAATTAGCCGAAGCCATCGCTCAATTGCGTGCTATCAAAACATTGCGTAGTCGACATAAATAGCTTTGATGTTCCCGGGTCGATCACGATCGACCCCTACAGAAAGAAAGCAATTAAGTTTGTTTATCGCAAGGATTGCCAAATTTTTTGGGAAATCGTATGCGAAGAACACGGTCAGAGAGTTTTTTATCTTGGTTCAGTGCTAAACAAGATTCTTTCAGTCAAGCGGAATGTTATTTTTTAGGAAAAGGCGTTGAGCGTAACTTTTTATTAGCGCGTAAATTTTATAGACAAGCTATTAGGGAAGGTAATACCGCTGCTCATTTTAGATTAGGCTTAATCTACCATACGTTGTCTGATAATAACGAAAAGGCCGCTAAAGCTTATTTTAAGGCTTTTTTATTAGATGGAAATTTATGTGCTAAACCAGCCTTACAAGAAATGATTAGGGAGGGTAGCCAAGCCGCTCAATTTTATTTTGCTCAGATTTGTATTGAAGAACAACAATGGGAAGAGGCCCAAAAAAATTATGCGGCAGCCATTAGTCGCGAATATCCTCCTGCGATGTATTGGATGGGAAAATTATACGAACAAGATCGTATTTCTCGGCAGGATTTTAGTGTTGTTACCATTCGAAAAAATAGAAACGAAGAATTACGATGGTACAAAGAGGCAGCCCTTCGTGGATATGAACGTGCTGTTGAAGCCTTGATAGCGGCTGAAGACTTAAAGGATCTGGCTTTTCTTTATTTGGCAGAAGCTTTTGAAAGGGGTGTTACGCCTTCGCAAGAAAGAGCGCTTGAGTATTATCGTCAAGCCGAAGTACATGGAAGAGTGGAAGCCATGCTCCGTTTAGGTCGATTAATAGAAGCAGGTGAATGGGGTGTGGAACGAAATGTAGCAGCTGCCTGTGAACATTATTTTTTAGCTGCAAAACAGTTAAACGTCGATGCGCTCGCAGCTTTAGAACGTTTGGTGGAGCCATCACGCGAGGGTCAAATACACTATCAATTGGCCGAAGTTTATCAGCAATTTGTTCGAGATAAACAAAAAGCCTTAATTTGGTATAAAAGAGCAGCGGATAGGGGTTTTATTGAAGCGGATATCCGACTTGATGAGCTTTCTAAAAGCGATAGTGAATTTGGTTATGCGGTGGCGAAAGCTTACGAACAAGCGCCTGATGCCCAGCAGAATCTTATTAAAGCTTTTTTTTATTACGCGCTTTCAGCGAGAAATGGCTATAGGTTGGCTAGAGAATCCTTGGAGAAATTTGCCGAAGAAGGGAATGCCCACGCTCAATTTTCATTAGGGTATGGTGTATATCATCAAGAAGGCCAAACGGTGCAAGCCATAACATGGTGTATGCGTGCTGCGGAACAACGGCATCGAAATGCTTTACACTATCTTAATACAACTGATTTTAGTGGCGACATTTGTTTGGAAATTGCTCGCCGCTACGATACGGGCGAAGGCGTGACCGTACAAGCAGAAAGCGCTGTTGCATTTTATATCAAAGCCCATGCAAAAAATAATACTCAAGCTACTATTCGGTTGGCACAGATATACGAAAGGGGTGAATGCGGTCAAGTTGCCAATGTAAGAACAGCATTTGAATATTACAGAGTTGCGGTAACCCATGGGGAATCTCGATTCCTCTCGACATTAGAAGAGATCACAACGGTATTGAGTGATCCACAGCTTGAATGTAAGCTTGCGTATGTTCATTACCTTCTTGGAAATAAAGTAGAAGCTGCAAAATGGTATAAAAGCGCTATGGATAAGGGCCGAGAAGAAGCAGCTTCTGAAATGAGAGCAATAGCGGGTAGGGATGCCGTATTTGCCTATCATGTGGCACAAACATATGAAGCTGTCGTTGAAAGGGAAGAGAGAAGGAGCCCACTCCCAATAGAGCAGTACAGAATAGCGCTTACGTATTATGTAATGGCTGTTCGTAATGGGCATGTACAAGCAAGGGAATTAATTCAATCCAAAGCCCTAGAAGGTGATGTGGATGCAGAATATGCGCTTGGGTACCTCTATTTTAATTATGACCACGATCATCAAAGCGCGGCTATTTGGCTTATGAAAGCCGCAGAAAAAGGGCATGAAAAAGCATTACAACACTTAACTCGAAATGCATATGATGTTGAAGCTTATTTAGAAATTGCTAGACGATATGAAGTAGGCGAAGGTGTTGCAGCCAATATTGAACGAGCGATCCATTTTTATACGAAATTGTATGAATTAAAACACCCCAGAATGGCCCTTAAATTAGGCCAACTTTATGAACTATATTGCGAAGGTGGTGACGCTGCTGTAGAAAAGGCGTGTAGGTATTATATCGAAGTGGTTACCAACGGTCAGCGAGAAGTGCTTGCTGCGTTGTGTGTACTTGCAGAAGGCGCCAGTCCGGATGTGCAATTAGCTATCGCTGATTTATTGGAATCTCCGGCACTGCACGATCAACTTTCTGCGGAAGAATGGCGAGTAAGAGCCGGTCGGTCCACCGGTGCACGAGGTCCCGTGCCAGGTCGCGTTACCACACGTATGGGTTTATTTTCGCCGCCTCGTGTGATTCCTATGGGGGCCGCCGCTTCACAACCTGCTAAAAACCCAATGGGTATGTTAAAGCAATTAAGAATGGTTTAGCCGGAGGATACTCATATGAAAAAAGGCATGCCAAATTATTATGCCATGTTAGGGGTAAAGAGGGATGCTACGCCACAGCAAATTCAACAGGCTTATCGTCGACGTGCTTTAGAAGCGCATCCGGATAAAGGCGGAAGTGCAGAGCAAATGGGATTGCTGGCCGAAGCACGGGATAGGCTTATTAATCGTGCCAGTCGAGAGCAATTTAATAAGGACTGGAGAGCCTTTATGTCTACCGCAGAGGAAGCGGCTGCGGAGCCTGCCGAAATAAGTGGGATGTTAACTTCCACTGCAGAACGTTTTTCTCAACCCTATAAGCGCAAACATGCCGAGTGGGTGTTGCAATATCGATCCACTCCTTTAGAAGCAAAAAAAGGCACTACATTTTTTAACCCATTTAATCCAAAAACAGTTGCTGCACAAGAAGCAAAAGCTCCTGCGCCTGCTGTTATTACTCATCTTACTGATACATTAAACCCTGAAGAAGCGTTAGAGCTATTTATTCATTTTTTACAAGGAAACTATCGCGGACCCGTGTTAGCGGATGTTAAAAATCGTTTCAGCATTAATATAGCAGCCCAACGTATCCTGAACGAAAATGACCCTGATCTATTATTTTATGAAA
>DATDVD010000020.1:0-4856 GCA_035290065.1 Coxiellaceae bacterium
TAAGATTAAGCTATTAAAATTGTTCAAATGACACGAGCAACCATTTCACGTTCAGAAACAGTCGCAGCGGCCGAATACAGTAGGTCAGCGGCCGCGGCCGCCGCAGCGGGAGCCACCGGAGCCGCAGCTGGGGTCGCCGGAGCTGCTGCTGAGATGCCTGTGCCAGCGCCAGCCGTGGTTGCTTTATCAGGTGCAGCGGCTAAACCGGGTGAGCCTGTTGATAGAGAAGCAGCAGAAAGTCGTCTCTGGTATAGAGAACTTCTCCCTTTGGACCCCCGGTATGCCCCCGTTGTGACAGAGGGTCATGCCGAGATTACATCAGGCAGAAAAAACTTCAGCAAAAAAAAACCTCCTCCGCCGTGGTTAATTAAGATATTGTCTTCCGACGAAACAAACTATCGCATAGATTGGGTAAGATACAGCGCTGCTGATATGGCCAAACATGAATTATTCTATGCAGTCCTTTATCGTCTTGTTTGTACACGCCGGAATGGTAACCCCGTTGTTCCAAAAAGCTGTTACACAGAAGCAAAAAAAGGCTCTCGTTACGCTACTCGATTTATAGAGTCTTTGGAAACATTATGGCAGGCACAAGGTAGGCGTGGTTATTATAGGGCAGCAGCAGAGATTCTAGATGATCCGGAAAATCGTCATTTATTGGCCTCACTATTAGTAGCTGCACCGATGACAGGGAATGCGGATGCTTCTGATAGCAACATGGCATTGTCGAAGTGGGGGGAACTCACAGAGTACGATTTTGGTTTGTGTGGACGAGTGCCTGATTACCCCGAACAAGAATGGATTACTCCCGCTACTTTGTGGTTGGCCCATCCTTACCGCTGGCCTAGTGATCGAATAGAACGAACGATGATTCTGACTGACACTATCGGAGAATTATTAGCGTTAAAAGAAGCAGGAAGGGAAACAGAATTAAATACTCTTTGTTTGCCCGCCTCAAGAGATCCAAGAAAAAGAATAGTAGAAGAATATCGCCTCTTTATTCAGTCAAAAAAACATTTCTTTCCCGAAGTAGAGTCTTGGCCTTCTATTGTCGATCAAGAGACATTATGGAGAGTAGTACAGGGTATTCGCAGCATGGGCTTTATGCCTGCTCGTTATATTGGCGATAAGGTGGCCACTATCGAGTACCCCGATCATTCATTGTTCGCACAGATTCATCGGCGAGTGGCACAGGAAGAGAAAGAAAAAGCAACGGGCCGTTTGGATTACACGTTACAGGATATTACTTATGAAGCGTGGTTGAAGTGGCTTTTATTTCCGCCGACTCTCTACCGGGTACTCTGTAATTCCATTTTAACTCCCCGTATTTTCCGTAGAATCACACTCTGCTGGATGATGCGACGATTCGAACTGTATCAATCGATGGGTGCTTCCCCAGGATTTTCTGCGTTTTTAAAGCAGCATGGAAGGCAAGCTCTGGAAAACATAAGGAATCAATATCAAGCCATATGGACTTATAACTCGGATATTCGTCGTTTATTTGGAGGCAATCGAGCGGAGTTTGATCGAATCATTAAAAAGGAAGTGTGCATGGAAGCAGCACGTGCCGATATTCAAACCCGAGTTGAAGAATGGCAAAACGGAGAGCGGGTACGTGAACAAGCAGAGCAGCGTTTCTTCCGGCAATTAAATGGGGATATTGAGCAATGGGTTATGCATTTTTTGACGGGTATTCTTTCTGGCCCTGGACTTTCTTCTTCTCAAACCCTCTTTTATGAAATTATTCGTGATTGCTTACAAAATCCTGGATGGAAAGCTTCGTTGGATGATATCCCCTCCTCGTCGGAAGAAGAAGAACTGGATGATTTTTATGAAATGTTATTAAAACGATGGTACCCTGTTTTTTGCCTGATCATGATGGTTATCCGAGATAACCCTAGATATGAAGAGCAATTACGCCAATTCCTGCCTAGGGTGAGAGAAGGAATGACACCGGCAGAAGAATTGGCGCGAACATTTATTCTAGCGATAAATGAAGCGTATAACAGAGATCCCTGGTATAGAGAGCGATTCGATCATTGGAGAGGGTGCCCTGCGCGTAGCGTTCAATTGTCTAGAATGCAGGATGTGTTAAGTGTCTCGTTCACGGAAGAAGCCGATAATAGGGCATATATATCCTATTTTGGGCTCCCATCCATGCTGTTAGAAAGATATATACAGAGAACAGTTGAGCCTGCTATTCAGACTCTGTCTGCTGAGCTTGCTAGAGCCGCTACCTGTGGGGCTAGTGGTGTCGGTGGCGCGGGTGCAGTTGGAAGAGAAGCAGCAGCCCCAGCTGGTTTACCCGTTGTAGTCGTAGGCAGTGGTGCTATGGTCTCTGCTCCAGTTCCTGCTCCAGCTCCAGCTCCAGTTCCAGTTCCAGTTCCTGCTCCAGCTCCAGCAGCTGGACTTGGTGCCCCGACTGCTTCGCCCGCTCGTGCTGCCCCTCCCCCTGAGCCCCCTCCTGTCGTTCAGGGAGGTGCTGGAATGGCTCGGGAATGTACAGGGCAGCAAGTTCCTGTTTTGCCTCAATCCGCGGCCAACGTTAGAGGGGCGATGGCGTAACTATAAGGTTTCCGACGATCTGCAGCGGGAGCTTGGTCGATGACGGCGTTAATTAATCTCGATTAAAGAATTAAAGAAAATTATTCCACTCTGCACGTAATGTTTCCGTCCTGCAATTGTGCTTGAAGTTGATCGCCTTTTTTTACGTGTTGAATAGAATGCACGATGCTTTCTTTTTTCATCAAAATAGAATAACCACGTTCTAAGGTTTTTAAAGGGCTATAGGCTTGTAAAGTAGCAACAGCTTTAGCGAGTTGTTGATGAGTGTGTTTTAAAATAGTCTGAATTGAAAATAAAAAACGTTGTTCTATTAAATCTAATCGCTGCATTTGTTCTTTAATACGCTCACCCGGGTGGCGAAGGCGTTTCATTAAGCTATTTAATTGAATGTGAACATGCTCTAATTGCGTGTTCATTCTATGAAGCAAATGCTCTCGGATAGTATTCATTTCTGTCTGCCACGTCTTGGCATCGGGGCTTACCAATTCGGCAGCGGCAGAAGGGGTGGGGGCGCGGACATCGGCCACAAAATCGGCAATCGTAAAATCCACCTCGTGCCCCACTGCCGAAACAATAGGAATTTCGGAGTTGAAAATAGCGCGTGCCACTATTTCTTCGTTAAATGGCCATAAATCTTCGAGCGAGCCACCACCTCGGCCCACGATTAACACATCGCATTCTTCACGTTGGTTGGCTATTGTAATCCTGTGTGCAATTTGGTGAGCAGCGGTTTCACCTTGTACTAACGTGGGATAAATAATCACAGGGATAGAAGCAAATCGCCGTTTTAATATGTGTAAAATATCGTGGATAGCGGCACCCGTCGGAGAAGTGATCACGCCAATACAGCGTGGGAATTCAGGTAAGGGTTGTTTGTGATCAGTATCAAATAGCCCTTCTTTTTCTAATTTCTGTTTCAGTAATTCAAATTCACGTTGTAATTTCCCAAGCCCTGCTGGCTCTAAATGACTAATAATCAGCTGATAATCTCCGCGCGGTTCGTATAAACTCACTTTCGCACGCACTAACACACTTAAACCATTTTCCAATTCATGTGGAATTTTCATTCGTGCGCCACGAAAAAGCGCGCAGCGAATTTGTGCGTCTTCATCTTTTAGAGAAAAATACACATGCCCTGAAGAGGGCTGAGAAAGATTCGAAATTTCCCCCTCAATCCAGACAGTGTCAATAGATTCTTCCAGTAATAAACGAACGTGACGGTTTAATTCTGAGACACTTAAAATTTCAGTAAAAATTTCTTCCGTCAATTGAATTTCAGTTTCTATCTGCATCCCTCCAGAGTAAAACATTTTTCTTCCTGAGGCCAGAATTCTAACCCAGGGGGCAAGTCTTCTCTGGCCTTTCATCAAAAAGACAAGAGGGACTGGATCCCTCCTTTGTTTCAGAAGAAGGGTTATTGCCTTACAGCCGAGGAGGCTGAGCAGGAGGTTCTGGTGCGGCAGGCTTAGGAACGGCCGCCGCCGCTCGTATTAACCTATTTATTCTTGTGCTAGCAAAAAGACCTTGTCAGAATAGGCTTATGAAAATACTGGCCTTGGAAACGTCCACTGCTCAATGTTCCTGCGCTTTATTAATAGGCCAGGAGCGCTTTGAAGACACGCGCTATGCTCCTCGTCAGCATACGGAGCTTTTGTTGCCTATGATAGATCACTTGCTTAAATCACATAATATTGCTTTAAAAGACCTCGATGCCATTACTTTTGGCCAAGGGCCCGGTAGTTTTATGGGCCTTCGGGTGGCGGCCTCTCTGGTGCAAGGATTAGCATTTGGCGCCCATGTACCCGTTATTCCCCTTTCTACTCTCGGTATTTTAGCTCAAACCGCGTATGAACAAGCAGGGTTTGAAGCAGTGGTGGCTTTGTTGGATGCCCGTATGGGGCAGATATATTGGGGCGCTTATCAAGCCAAAAAAGGATTAATGCAATCGGTTATAGCAGACCAACGAACGGCCATAGAAGCGGTGAAATTGCCTGCGGCAGAGGAATGGAAATGGGTAGGGGAGAAGGTAGAAAGCGAAACGGATCTTATCCTGTATCCCCAAGCCAAAGCCTTATTAACCTTAGCCCAAGCTGCTTTAAACACAGGCCATACCGTCCCCCCCGAAAAAGCCATCCCCCTTTATCTACAAGACCAGGTAACCGGATAATTACAAAATCCTGTAGGGGCAGACCGTGGTCTGCCCTTCTTTCTTCATGATAAACCTTGTGCAGGTTTCTGGGCAGACCGTGGTCTGCCCTTCTTTCTTCATGATAAACCTTGTGCAGGTTTCT
>DATDVD010000021.1:0-3116 GCA_035290065.1 Coxiellaceae bacterium
AAATGTGTGCATTATTGCAGACGGTGGTATTCGCTTTTCGGGCGATGTGTGTAAAGCCTTAGCTGCAGGAGCACACAGTGTGATGATCGGTTCTTTATTTGCCGGCACGGAAGAAGCACCCGGTGAATTGGTGTTATACCAAGGGCGTTCTTACAAAGAATACCGTGGCATGGGTTCGGTCGGTGCAATGGATCAACGCCATGGTTCGAGTGATCGTTATTTTCAAGCCAATCAAGAGCAAGACAAATTAGTGCCAGAAGGGATTGAAGGAAGAGTGCCTTACAAAGGCCCTTTAAAAGCAGTGGTGCATCAATTAACCGGCGGTCTACGATCGTGCATGGGTTACACCGGCTGTGCAACGATTGAAGAATTACGCACGAGTGTAGAATTTATTCGTATCACTAATGCCGGGATGTTAGAAAGCCACGTACACGATGTTACCATTACCAAAGAATCACCCAATTACTCTCACGATGAACGCCATTCATAAACACCGCATTCTTATTTTAGATTTTGGTTCCCAATACACGCAATTGATTGCTCGCCGCATTCGAGAAATTGGCGTGTATTGCGAATTATGGGCATTTGATGCTAGTGAAGCCGATATTCGCGCGTTTAATCCCCGTGGAATTATTTTATCCGGCGGTCCTGAAAGTGTGACAATGCATGAAACACCGCGTGCTCCTGATGGTGTGTTTACCTTAGGCATTCCTGTTTTAGGCATTTGTTATGGTTTGCAAACCATGGTGCATCAATTAGGCGGTGAAATAGAAGCGTCGGATGAACGTGAATTTGGTTACGCTCAAATTAAAGTCACCGCTCGAAATCCTTTATTGTTAGATATTGAAGATGCCATTGCTAACGATGGTAAACCGTTGTTGGATGTATGGATGAGCCATGGGGATCGGGTTAAACGATTACCCACGAGTTTTATTAATATTGCCGAAACTTCGAACGCCCCGCATGCCGCTGTGGCTAATTTAGAAAAACATTTTTATGGCGTGCAATTTCACCCGGAAGTGACGCACACGCGTCAAGGTCTTCGAATGTTGGAACAATTTGTTAAAGTTATTTGCGAATGCCGTTGTGAATGGACGCCCAAACACATTATTGAAGAAAGTATCCAGCATATTCAAAAAACCGTTAAAACCGATAAAGTATTATTAGCGTTATCCGGTGGTGTGGATTCTTCTGTCGTAGCGGCGTTATTGCATAAAGCCATTGGCGATCGATTGGTGTGCGTGTTTGTAGACACGGGTTTATTGCGTTTTCAAGAAGGTGACCAGGTCATGGATTTGTTTGCCAAACATTTAGGCGTGAATGTAATTCGCGTCGATGCCAAAGAACGATTTTATAACGCTCTAAAAGGTATTGATGATCCTGAGCAAAAACGAAAACGCGTGGGCGAACAATTTGGTCGCGTATTTGAAGAAAAATCTCGAGAATTAGAAGGTATTCGTTGGTTGGCTCAAGGCACTATTTATCCCGATGTCATTGAATCCGCTGCTTCTAAAACAGGCAAAGCGCATGTAATTAAAACACACCATAATGTAGGAGGCTTGCCTAAAGATTTATCGCTTTCCCTTCTCGAGCCGCTTCGAGAATTATTTAAAGACGAAGTGCGCAAAATAGGATTAGCCTTAGGCTTACCCTCCGAATTATTATACCGCCATCCCTTTCCAGGTCCTGGCTTATGTGTACGGGTGTTAGGTGAAGTAAAACCCGAATTTGTGGAAATTCTGCAGCATGCCGATCATATTTTTATTCAAGAATTACGTAAAAGCGGTTTTTATGAAGAAGTATCCCAAGCATTTGCTGTGTTTTTGCCGGTAAAAACGGTGGGTGTCAAAGGAGATCAACGCGCTTATGAATATGTGATTGCGCTACGGGCGGTGGAGACGGTCGATTTTATGACCGCCCATTGGGCCGAATTGCCCCACGATTTTTTAGCCCGCGTATCCACCCGCATTTTAAATGAAGTCCCTCACGTCTCACGCGTCGTCTACGATATTTCCGGCAAACCCCCTGCGACAATTGAGTGGGAATAACAGAGTTCTATAGCAAACCGCAGAGACAGAATTAAATCGCAGGAACAGAATTAAATTGTGGGAACAGAATTAAATCGTAGGGGCAGACCGTGGTCTGCCCAAAAACGCAGCACAAGATTTAAATTCCGTCCGGGCAGACCACGGTCTGCCCCTACGATTTATATAACGGCAGGTAGTAATAATGTCTTACTGGGGTGATACAGACATACAGTGGATGCAACAAGCGTTGCGTTTAGCGGCGGCCGCAGAGGCGGTGGGTGAGGTACCCGTAGGCGCGGTGTTGATAAAAGAGAACACCGTGATAGGGGAGGGCTATAATGCTCCTATTTCCACACACGATCCCACTGCTCATGCTGAAATTAGAGCCCTGCGAGCCGGAGCTGCACACCTGGGTAATTACCGCCTTCCCGGCACCACCTTGTATGTCACCTTAGAACCCTGTGCCATGTGCCTAGGTGCCTTAATTCATGCGCGCATCGAGCGCTTGATTTTTGGCGCCTACGATCCCAAAGCCGGTGCCGTTATCTCCGCCTTTTCTTTGCTTGAAAAGCCTCTTAATCATACCCTTCAATGGACAGGCGGCATTCTGGAAAAACCCTGCGGCGATAAATTAAAAACCTTTTTTCAAGCCCGTCGCCACAATACCCACGAAGGTTGCACAGAACAAAAAATTTAGATAGGCCAATACCATGCTTTGCTTCTTCCCGTAGGAGCAGACTTCTTCCCGTAGGGGCAGACCGTGGTCTGCCCAGGAACACAGCACAAGGTTTGTCATGAAGAAAGGGCAGACCACGGTCTGCCCCTACAGAAGGTTCTGTGTGGTGATCCACAGCAAGCGGAAAGCCAACCCTTATTTTTAACAGTATTTTAAGATTATTAAGGTATAATTAATCTTTAATCGACCCGCAATTAAAAAGGTAGTGTATGCAACGTGTTTATCGAGCTGCCAATATTGAATATAAGGCTGCAAATCCTACAGCAGCAGATGAAGCCGGCCGCCATTTTGAGGAAGACATTAGCTCTCCCACCCGCTCTTCTATATACCAAGTTTATCAGCAGGAAAAACGG
>DATDVD010000022.1:0-16814 GCA_035290065.1 Coxiellaceae bacterium
CCGTGGTCGACCCGGGAGTATGGCACAAGATTTATGGCAAATCACAGGGTGCTTTTTGCTGATCATGCATTTACCCAATCGATAGGTTTTAAAAATTTCTCGTATAATTCTGCTTCGGAGGTACCCAGCTCAGGCTTCCAGTTATAACGCCAATTTACCACCGGTGGCAACGACATTAAAATAGATTCCGTCCGCCCCCCGCTTTGCAAGCCAAATAATGTGCCGCGATCGTATACCAAATTATATTCCACATATCGGCCCCGGCGATACCATTGAAACTGCTTTTCTCTTTCACCATAGGCCATGATTTTACGTTTTGCCACAAGGGGCTGATACGCGTGAATAAAATGATCGGCTACTTTTTTTACAAACGCGAAAGTTTGTTCAAATCCCCATTCATTTAAGTCGTCAAAAAATAATCCCCCTATGCCTCGCGGTTCTTGTCGATGAGGTAAATAAAAATATTCATCACAGGCTTTTTTAAAATCCTGATAAACCGTTTCGCCAAAAGGATCACACGCCGCTTTGGCCACGGTGTGCCAATGAATACAATCTTCTTTAAACCCATAATAAGGCGTTAAATCAAATCCTCCTCCAAACCACCACACAGGCGCTTGGGCCGCGGGTTGTGCCACTAACCAGCGAATATTGGCATGAGAGGTGGGCACATAGGGATTATCCGGGTGAATCACGAGTGAAACGCCCATCGCTTCAAAAGACGCACCCACTAATTCCGGTCGTCGAAAGGTGGCAGCCGGTGGCAACTGATGACCACGAACATGCGAAAAATTAACACCTGCCTGCTCGAATATTCGGCCTTTTTGCAATATTCGCGTTCGCCCTCCCCCTCCACCGGCATGTTCCCAAACATCTTCTTGAAAACGAGCTTGTCCTTCTTCTGTTTCCAACATATCACACACTCGGTCTTGAAAGGCGAATAGAAAAGTTTTAACCGGATTGATCAAGGCCTGCATGGCTATACCAATCCTAATTCACGAAAACGTTCTAAACGATAAGTAGCCGCTGTATGACGCCCTGATAATATGACCTCATCTCGGGGATGTAAAAATAAAGGCATGGAAAGACGCGGTTGTTTGGCTTGTTCGCCACTAGGATTTATAACGCGATGTTTCGTGGAGGGATAATAATGTTCGGTACATTCTTCCAGCATATCGCCAATATTGACCACAATCCAATTGGGATTTAGCGGAACTTCTATCCACTGACCTTGACTATTTAACACTTGCAATCCTTCTGCCGTCGCAGCAGGCAATAAGGTCAATAAATTAATATCCTCATGAGGCGCTGCGCGAAGGGCCCCCGCAGGCTCCTGGCCTGTTAAAGGAGGATAATGAGCAATGCGAAGCAACGTGTGATGAGAATCCCGAATCATTTCCGATAAGGGCAGGGATAAATTTTTTTGAATAGACAGCGGTGCATGCTTTTCAATCCATCTCAATAATACGGAGGCTAATCGCGTCAACTCTTCGTACAATCGCTGCGTAATAGGCCTGAGACAATCGGGGCATCGGCCATGTGGGTAATAATGATAGAATTCTTTTAAATCTTTAACCCCATACCCTTTAGCCGTTTCCGAGAGCTGAGCAGAAGCATATCCATCGTGTCGTTTAGGATCAAAGATAAACATTTCTCGTTCAGGTAAATGAAAAAACTCTTTCCAACCCGCGTAATTATCATCAATCAAACGCTGACTAATAGGATGATTGGCAATCACAGCAAATCCAATCTCCTTTAATCCTTCTGTGAATTGTTGAGAAGCATTTTCATTTAAATAATCAACGACTTTAATAGACATACTTCCTCCTCTGTCGTGGGAATGAGATGGTACGCGGACGTGGAAGATGAGTCAATTCAGCCGTGTTAAAAGCGGTTTCATGGAGCAATCCGTCATATAAAACTCACAGGCGTCTTGGATATTTTTTCGGTAATAATGACCTCCAAAGCCAATAAAACGTGCCACCATATCTTTGACTTCCAAATCATTCATTCCATCTCCCACATAGGCGATAGAGGCATGTTGGTGTTGCAATTGACGAATAATCTCGCGCTTTCCTCCTTTGCGTGTCATCGGAGAGTCTCGATCGAAATCGCGATAATGGCCTTCTTCATCAAAATAAATATCCACAGCAAAAATATCTTTTTTGGCAACCCCTAATTTCGCGCCAAAGATTTGAACCGCGGGATTGGGTCCGGCGGAGACAATATAAACCGTTTGATGGGCATTTTTCAGTGTTTTCATCACCTCTACAATATCCGAGGTGCGTTTTTCAAAGTAAATATTTCCCAATTGTTGAACTTGCGCTAAGGTGGGTTTTACGAGCGTAAGACGTGTTTCATAGAGTTCCGCCGATATCCCCGTGCGACTCATGGCCTCTTCAGTCAAACGCGCCACTGCCTCCCCCACCTGGTTTTCAGCCGCTAATTGGTTAATCCCTTCAATTGCACTTAACGTACCGTCACAATCAAACACAATGGCATCAAAATGCATGCGTGAATTTCCTAATAAAATTTACGGATTCATGGACGAGGCTACATTAACCAATGCTTGGCATTGTGCTTGACACGTCGCCGGCTGACTTGATGAGAGAGCGATAGAGCAACTTTGTCCGGCCGAAGAGTTAATGTTTAATGTCGCAGAAGTGGCAGAGGGATTAATAGATACATTACTGGGAAATACACACGTAGCACCCGACTTAGGCATTCTAGGATCCACCTTCAGCGTAAATTGAGAGGGAGTAAATACAATAGCGCAGGTATTTTGAGGAATCAGAAGAGTTTGCGCGGATAACGGATTAAAAGAAGTGGCCCACACTTGATAGACATTCCCATTAATTTCCATACACGGACTGATAGTAAAAGTAGGCGCGTCGGGAAGACACTCATTAGAAATCATCGATTGGTGCAGACATTGAGGAGGCTGTATGGTTAACGGCATCGGCGCTATGGCGCCATATTTTCCAGCCGCCCCTTCTGCTACCGACATTATTCCCAGCGCTACCATCAACAATTGTTTAGTGATCGATACGAGTTTCATAGTGCCTCTCAACTTCCTGTACAGGCTCCCGTAGGTTTGGCCGCTAATTTAAATGTTACTTTCATCGGAGCGAGTACCGACGTACCAGGCTCTATCGAAAAATCCGATGCCTGAATCGTATGAGTCAGAATCCCTACATAATATTTACCTGAGCCCGCATAGGAAGGGGGCAAATAACCACCTCCTCCATTAATCAAGGAGAATGTGACAGGCTGGGTGCAATACGTATTCTGAGTCGTGGGGTCGGTATATTGTACCGTAATACTCAATTGATTATTCATACTACAACCACAGTTACTCACACCTAAATTAAGCCAAGGATTGTTAGAACTAAATCCCCAAGTCCCACTCCCATTCTGGAACAACCCCGGGCCGGAAAAGTCAGTCAGTACACCTGAACAAGCACTGGTCACAATAAAAGTAAAAGGGCTTGGTCCTGAAGAGGGGTTGGAACCCACAATAGCGCTCACATCAAAGATGGCATTGGCAGCCCCTTGATCACAGGGTGCCGCAAAGGCGGGGGTTAAAGACACGCTGAAAAAAACAAGGCTGCCTATCCCTATCTTTTTGATTGTATTCCGCATCCGTGCCATCCCTTGGGTTGCTTGATATTTTAACCAGTATACCAAGATCCAGAGCGACTGACAAAATATTGATTTTTAAAACCTTAACCTGGGAAACGCCCTTTAATATTGTCTTAATGTTGTAATGCTACGCTAAAGATAAGCAACTCTATGGGAGTCCTTATGAAACATTATTGGGGGAAAAATGGAATTTTTATGGCCGAAGAAGCACGGATTAAAACCAAAACCGATTACTGGTTCATTATGGGTTTAGCTGGACTCGTAGGGTATTTGAGTGGTTTAATTGGTTCTGCCGTTGAATGCCACAAAACAGTGATGATGATTGTATCAGCCGCCATCGGGGGGCTGAGTCTTAGTGCTGTAACGGGATTTTTTTTGATGGCCTATTATTATTTTCAAAAAAAGTGATAAGCCCTCCGGTATGTACACGTTACAAATTTTTAATGAGATTTCTCCCAAAGGATTGGCACTTTTCCCCCCTTCTCGCTATCAATTTCAACGTCAAGACGCCAAAAATCCGGAAGCGATTCTCGTTCGCTCTGCCGATTTATTGACGCACACGTTTCCTTCTTCCGTTTGCGCGGTAGGTCGTGCAGGAGCGGGTACCAATAATATTCCTGTGTCTATGCTGACAAAAAAAGGCGTGGCAGTTTTTAATACGCCAGGCGCGAATGCCAATGCGGTAAAAGAGCTGGTTTTAGCGGGTTTATTATTAGCCTGCCGAAATATCACCCAGGCATTACATTTTGCTCAAACACTCACCGCAGAAGAAGCGGATTTAAATGAGGTGGTTGAGAAAGGCAAAAAACAATTTCAAGGCGTTGAGCTGGCGGGTAAAACATTAGGCGTCATCGGGCTGGGTGCCGTGGGAGTTAAAGTGGCTAATGCAGCCATTCACTTAGGCATGCACGTCATCGGATTTGACCCTCTGTTGACGGTGCGACAAGCGTGGGCCATTTCTTCTCACGTAAAACAAGCCGATTCTCTGAACGAATTATTTGCCAGCACTGATTTTATCACGGTTCACATCCCGTTAACCGACACGACCAAACATTTCATTAACAAACCGGCACTCTCCCAAATGAAACAGGGCGTGGTGTTATTAAACTTTTCCCGAGAAGGCATTGTGGATGAAACTGCACTGTTGGAAGCTTTAAATACTCAGCATGTGCAAACCTACGTCACCGATTTTCCTAGTGCTCCTCTTTTAAATCATCCCCACTGTATTTACCTTCCTCATCTAGGTGCTTCCACTGTAGAAGCAGAAGAAAATTGCGCCG
Organism: Coxiellaceae bacterium; assembly: GCA_035290065.1. GTDB lineage: Bacteria > Pseudomonadota > Gammaproteobacteria > Coxiellales > Coxiellaceae > DATDVD01. Next base: position 4,920 of record DATDVD010000022.1, read on the forward strand.
TGATGGCAGCAGAACAACTCAAAGATTTTCTGGAAAATGGAAACATTCAAAATTCCGTTAATTTTCCTCCTGTGTATTTACCTCGTTCTTCTGGGTCTCGCCTCAGTGTGGTCAATGTAAATGTGCCGAATATGGTGGCGCAAATGTCGTCTGTATTGGCACAATCTAATCTCAATATTGTCAATATGATTAACAAATCCCGCGGTGAAGTGGCTTATACTTTATTCGATTTAAGTGAGTCACCGACAGAAACTGTTTTAAATACCATTCGTGGTATTGAAGGGATTTTACGCGTTCGTAACGTTGATTAAAAATATCCTATTTACTTCTGATGCAATCTTCACTCCGGTTTAAGGCGCAGCGAGAATATGCCCGTCCTGGTAACACAGTTCAAACACTGCTTCGTTTTCAAATCTACCCCCCGGCAGATTTATCTGAAAACAGTATCTCAAACCCTCTGAGTAAAAATTGCATCAGAAGTAAATAGGATGCGGGATGATCATGGCTCAAAATGATTAAAAATAAAAGCCGTGGATTCCCTGAGTACCTACGGGGTTACCGCACATGGAGCTCCTCTTGTATTGCGACGTCGAACACGCTAGCATGCTGGACTTGTCGACGGCAATTTTTATAAGGAGAACAGTGATGTTAAAACGGACGTTGGCTTTTGCAGGCATTCTTTCGGCTACTTCTTTTGCCCTGGGACAAACCCCGCCTCCTTATCATGCCAATAACACGCTGTGGCCCACCACATTGTCTCGCACGATGGATTATTATGTCGGTATCGGTGTAGGACGAGATAGTAATACGTTGGAAGATAAATTAAATGGCTATGTAGTAAACCACGGCGTCGGTGGATTCACCGGAGAATTATTACACGGTGTCCAAATTCCGTTACCCGCTAACTTTGGCGTAGCAATAGAAAATAACTGGGCTATTAGCACCGCGGAAGAAAAAATAAAAGCCCCAGGCAGCACCCAAAAATTATCTAAACCTTATACGATCGGTCTTAGTGTATTACCGAATTATCAAACGTATAGTTTAGGCTCTGTATTTCTCCGCTTAGGCGCTGTTTATAGTGAGTACAAAGCCACCGGAACTGAAATTGAGTTATATAATTTTAAAAAATGGGTACTAGGGGGACAAATAGGTGTGGGTTACACATTTGATTTAAGCTATCACACGTCTCTCCGTGGCGAATACGATTACAGCTTGTATAAATCCTTTACCACTACTACTGGCGGTGAAACACTCACCCCTCGAAGCAACCAGTTTATGCTGAGTTTCTTGGTAAGATTCTAAGACGAAACGCCCATTACCGATTTGACAAACGGAATGGTGAGGCGACGTTGTTCACGCAGTGAGGCATGATCCAGCTGGCTAAGTAACGCAAATAAATCTTTAGGCTGACGAGAATAATGGCGAAGAAGATAATGCGCCACCTCATCGGTTAATTCCATGCCCCGTTTTTTGGCACGCGTTTTTAAGGCCACAATTTTATCCGCATCTTGCAAGGGTTTTACTTGAAAACAAAGTCCCCACGCTAACCGTGAGACCAAATCCGGTAACACCCCTTTTAAGTGAGAAGGGAGCGAAGAAGCACTGACAATCAAACGGGTTTGCTGATCCCGCAATCGATTATAAAAATCAAACAATGCTGTTTCCCATTTCGAATTTCCCAATACCTCATCAATATCATCGATGCACACTAAATCCAAGTGTTCCAAATTTTCCAGCAACGCGGGCGATAAATGAGATTGTGCTTCAAAAGGCAAATACACACTGCGGCCTTTCTGCGTATTCATCCACTGACAAGCGGCTTGCAACAAATGGCTGCGGCCAGACCCTTCCGGTCCACACATATAAATAAAATTTTCTTTGCCGCCTCCTAAAACATTTTTCATCGCGGTGATTAAGGTTTCATTGTCGCCGGAGATAAAGTTCGAAAAACTAAATTGTTCGCTCGGCAATAAACTTAACGTTAATTGAGATGTCATGAGGCACTCCTCTCATCCTCAGGTGGGATAGGTTTCCACGTATAATCCAATTCATCGGAGGAAGAATTAGAAACATCGACAGACAAAGGCGTTAATTGAGGAGAATTATTTAAAGCCTCTTTAAAAGCTGCCACACTTCCTACAATGACCACATGATAAACGACATCCTCATTGCCGGCAGTGGCTAAATTCACGTCTTTCACAATAGAAATTTGTTTGAGTAATTTCATCAACGTCGCATAATCGTCTAAATTACTTACGCCTTTAACACGCACCACCACGGAGGATTCGGTGGTACTACCCGTAACGGTCGCATAGCGATTGGCCAATTGATCCACCGCTTGCATCATGCCCGTCTGCACGACAGCAGGGATTTCCGTGCCGGTATTTTGCCATTCTGTTTTTTCCCCTTTCACCGACAATATCCATTCACTTTGCCACGGTTGAGTAGATCCCGGTGTTACATGCCCTTGTAAAATAGCCGCGTCGGGGTATTGAGCCATCACATCGTCTACCTCTTTAGAAGAAAAAACCAGCGGCACACCTCGTTGATCGGCTACTTGATGCACCATAGATTCCATTTGCGAAGAAACCTCACGGGTCTCTCCTTGCACCATAGCCACGACTAACGGTCGATCCGCCCCCCAAATGGTCTGATGCGCTTCTCGTAAAATAGCGAATAGCGTGTTGGACTCAAAAGTAACCTGTAATTGGAGCTGAGGCTGACCGGCTTCATCGGTGGATTCGACATAATGATATTCCACTACCGCGCTTTGAATATCCCTCATCGCATTTTGAATTAGGGGAATATCACCGATGTGGGCATTCCCACTTTCTTTAATCAATACGGCAACAAAGGCTTGTCGTAATCCCTTTTTTAAGGCTGAACTTGAATGGTCTTCCACCGGCACTACGACTTGATTTAAATGGGGCACTGAAATAGCCCATGCCGAGAGGGTAAAACCAACTACTACTAGAATGAGGGATAAATATCGCATGGGCATAAGTTTAGTAATAATAATCAAACGATGCCATAATTAAATGGCGCCTTAATCGGGCACTGAAGTCATCTTTGTTAGAGGTGCCATCCTCCACATTGCCAGAACGCACTGCCCCATTATCCAAAAATCGATACGCCAGCGTAATGGCTGTGCGTTTGCTTAAATCATACGACACCCCGGTCCAAAGGTCCCACGAAAAAGCCACGGCACTGTCATCAGAATCATCAAACGATTGATAATTGCTGGGATTGCCTTCCTGTTGTCGAACCACATGAAAGCGATGATGGGCAAGCCCTGCACCACCCCCTACAAATAATGTCCAATCCAATGCAAAATCCCAATCATAAAACGCATCTAACATCACGGTGTTAGAATAAACCGCCAAATTATTCTGGAAAGGAGTGCCATTAACGTTGGTATCGGCGTGAAAACGATTTTTATCGATATATAAATAGTTAAGTTCCATTCGCAGCGGAACAAACCAGTGCTTGAACGTGTGACCAATACCCAACCCCAGCACCGGATCTACCCCTACGGAAGGGGATCGCGTGACGCTAGCGGTTCCGGGCGCACTATTTTCACGTAAACCACTGAGTTGCGTAATGCCTACACCCGCTTTCCCACTAATATAAAAATGATTATCAGACACGGCTTCCGGTTCTGGCGCTAAATAAGACGCATGGTTTTGAGCGGTTAACGCGGCTTCTTGAGAGGGATTGTATTGAGTTTCTGACGGCATAGGTAATTCCGGATTCGCCCCTGCGAATACCGGCAACCATCCCAGGAGATATAAATATTTTTTCATCCACGCTCGCTTACGTTTACTCTTTAAAATAGCATATTGCCCCTAACCCTGCCATGAGGATAGAATGCTGGCATGACCACGGATGCACCCATCACGTACGAAGCCGCCGGCGTTGATATTAACAAAGCCGATCATTTTTTGAACCAAGCCAAGCGGTTAATACTTAGCACGCAAAATAAATATTGCCTCAATGGCATTGGAGGGTTTGGAGGATTATTTGAAATCCCTCCTGGCTATCACCAACCCGTCTTAGTCTCGGGCACGGACGGCGTAGGCACCAAATTGAAATTAGCCCAAGCCCTAAACGATCACACGGGCATGGGCATTGATTTAGTGGCTATGTGTGCCAACGATGTGCTGACCTTGGGCGCAAAGCCTTTGTTCTTTTTAGATTACTATGCCACCGGACAATTAGAACCCGCCGTGGGAGAACGGCTCTTAGCCAGCATTGCCAAAGGATGTTTGGAAGCAGACATGAGTTTAATTGGGGGAGAAACGGCCGAAATGCCCGGCTGTTATCCTGCCGGAGAATATGATTTAGCAGGTTTTTGTGTGGGTATCGTCGAGAAAAGCCGTATTATTGATGGCTCCTCCATTCAACCCGGCGATCAATTGATTGGACTGCCCTCTTCCGGTATTCATTCCAATGGTTTTTCATTGGTGCGAAAAGTATTACGGGATCAAAAGATCTCTTTAGAGAGTCCCTTGGGCGACACTACCCTGGGTGCTCACTTACTCACGCCCACGCGTCTCTATGTAAAAACCATTTTAGCGTTATTAGATCATGTGCCCGTAAAGGGGATGGCCCATATTACGGGCGGGGGTTTAGTGGATAATCTACCCCGTATTCTACCGCCCTATACCCAAGCCGTTTTGAATACTGCTACTTGGCCTACTTTGCCTGTTTTCCAGTGGCTCAAAACCCAACCACTCACCCTCGCCACCTTATATCGCACTTTTAATATGGGCATTGGGTATGTGATGTGTGTGGCGCGAGAGTCCGTCAATACGGTATTAAAACAAGTGAACACGCCGGCTTATCTGATCGGCGAAGTCACGGAACACTCGGATGCTGTATCGCGCGTCGTATTGTCATGAAAAAATTTTTTTCTATCGTAATCTTGATTTCAGGGGAAGGCAGTAACTTACAGGCTATCCTGACTGCCATTCGGCACGGATTGCCTGTTCGTATTGCCGCCGTTCTCTCTGACCAACCCATGGCCTACGGGCTGCAACGCGCTCAAGCCGCGGGTATTCCCACCCTTATTGTTCCCAAAAGCGCGGCCATGAACTCTGTCGCCTATGATCAAGCCCTTCTTAATGCCCTCTCTTCTTTTTCACCCGAGTGGATTGTCTTAGCCGGTTTTATGCGCTTATTAGGCTCTACGTTTATTGCAGGCTATCGTCACCGAATTCTTAATATTCACCCGGCTCTTTTGCCCCAATTTCCCGGACTAAACACACACCAGCGAGTGCTAGAGGCCCCAGACAAAGAACATGGGGCCAGCGTGCATTTGGTGGACGAAGGCTTGGATACGGGTCGCGTTTTGGCACAAAGCCGCCTGCTTATTCATCCCACCGACACAGCACTGACCTTAAAGCAGCGCGTACTCCACTTAGAACATCAGTTATATCCCTATGTACTCAATCTCTTGGCCACGGGCCGTTTGCGATGCGAGGCCGAGACATGCTGGCTCGATGGGAAGCCACTGCCTTCGGAAGGCTTATCGTTTCAGCCGCAAATTCATTTGCAACCCCACTAAAGTATTTGTACAATGGCCCCATCTAACTTACATTATCGAACAAACGCTTAGACATTACTGTTTCATTTAAGGTTGAACTTACCGAGGTTACACATGGTCAAATCTGAGTTAATCACCCACATTGCTGAACAATTAGAAATGCTTTCGTTCAAAGACGTGGAGTTAGGCGTTAACAAAGTATTGGAATGCATGTGCGATACCCTCGCCAAAGGCGATCGCATTGAAATTCGCGGCTTCGGTAGTTTTTCTTTGCATTATCGTCCCCCTCGCAAAGCTCATAACCCTAAAACAGGTCAACGGGTTTATACGGAAGCGAAATACACGCCTCATTTCAAACCTGGAAAAGATTTACGCGAACGCGTAAACAACACGACCAATCCGATTGTGGAAGATCATCGAGAAAGCGAAGATTAATTATTCGCTTGCCGCATTCCTCTTAGTGCCATGCAGGAATAGCATCCTCTCCAAACAACTCATGCGCTTTATCTACCACCGCTTGAGAATGCAGCGCTTTCACTAAATCTTGGAGAGCGGGCTTATTCTCATCCTTTGTTCGCACGACAATAATATTCGCATACGGAGAATCAGCTCCCTCCATAAACAACGCATCTTGGGTAGGCGACAAACCAGCCGGTATGGCAAAATTAGAATTAATCACCGCTAAACTCACATCGTTTAAAGCTCGGGGTAATTGGGCGGCATCCAGAGCAATAATTGTTAGGTTTTTAGGATTACTGGCAATATCCAAGGGGGTGGCATTACTATCTGCCCCGGGCTTTAATTGAATCAATTGAGCTTCCTGTAATAACAATAATGCTCGCGCTTCATTACTGGGGTCATTGGGAATGGCTATTTTATCACCGGATTGTAATTCTGCCAGAGAATGAATTTTGGACGAATAAAGCCCCATCGGATACACAAAGACTTTACCGATAGACACCAATGAATAATGGCGTGCTTCAATTTGGGCATCCAAATAAGGCTGGTGCTGAAACATATTGGCATCCAAGCTCCCATCATTTAACGCAATATTAGGCGTGTTATAATCGGAAAATTGAATAATTTTCACATTCAACCCATAGCATTTTTTAGCTTCTACTTTGGCTACTTCCATCAGCTGTGCTTCCGGCCCGGCAATAACACCGACTTTAATGACATTGCTAGGTTCTGAGGAACTGCACGCGGTTAAGGTGAACACCAACAAACTGATTAATATTTTTTTCATAGCCATACCTTTTAACGTGATTTTGAAAACCAGCGCGCGATAGCATCTCCGAGCCACTGAATACATTGCACCATTACAATTAAAATGACTACCGTAATGACCATAACACTCACTTGAAATCGTTCATACCCATAGCGAATCGCTAAATCTCCCAATCCCCCACCTCCCACAGCACCGGCCATCGCAGAATAACCAATCAAGGTAACAATCATTAACGTAATACCATTCACAATACTCGGCATCGCTTCGCGCAATAATACCTTGTAAATAATTTGACAAGGCGTTGCGCCCATCGCTTGCGAAGCTTCAATTAATCCGTACGGTACTTCTACCAACGCATTTTCCATCACACGCGCTACAAAAGGAAAAGCCGCCATCGCCAAAGGCACAATGGCCGCCGCCGTCCCAATCGAAGTTCCTACCATCAACCGGGTAAACGGAATAATGGCAATCATTAAAATAATAAAAGGAATGGAGCGAAGCGCATTGATAAAGAAACCTAATGCTCGATTAAACCCCGTATGCGCAAATAATTGTTGGGGGCGCGTGGCCCATAATAAAATACCTAAGGGTAAACCGATTAACACCGCTATTAATCCCGCCACGAATACCATATAAAGCGTTTGCCCAATTGCGAGAATAATTTCTTCTGTCATCGGTGTACTCTTTTCTCTCGTCAGTGACTCAAATACCCTACTGATTCCACCACAATATTCCGTTCTCGTAGGTAATTTTTCACCTGTAACAATACGTCGGCGTTTGCGGTAATGGAAATCACTAAAATGCCCATCATATCGGAATGCAAATATTCCAAATTGCCCTGTAAAATATTTACTTCCACATTAAAATGCTTAATTAAATCATCGATCACCGGTTTAGAGGCAATATCGCCAAAAAAACGAATGCGCAACACCGGATGGTCGCCATTCACAGGATATTCTCTTATTTTTTCTTTTAAATGGTTGGGCAATTCTAATTTTAAGGCTTTCGTGAGCAATTTCTTAGCGGCTTCTGATTGGGGCGCTTTAAACAACTCAAACACATTCGCTTCTTCTACAATATAGCCATTTTCTAAAACTGCTACTCGATCGGCAATTTCTTTAATAACTTCCATTTCATGGGTAATTAACACAATAGTGACGCCTAATTTTTCATTGATATCGTCAATTAATTCTAAAATGGATAACGTGGTTTCCGGATCCAATGCAGACGTCATTTCATCGCATAATAAAATAGCGGGATCTGTTGCTAACGCACGCGCAATGGCGACACGTTGTTTTTGGCCACCGCTTAATTGACTCGGATAATGATGCGCTTTATCGGAGAGCCCCACTAACGTTAACAATTGAGTAACTTTGGCGTGAATGGCATCGCGATCCCGTTTCAGCAATTCCAAAGGAAATGCCACGTTTTGAAAGACCGTGCGCGTGCTGAGTAAATTAAAATGCTGAAACACCATGCCGATGCGGTGACGTGCTTGGCGTAATTCTTTCGGCGAGAGTGTCATTAAGTCTTGATCTTCGATCAACACGTGCCCTTTGGTGGGGCGTTCTAATAAATTCATGCATCGCACTAAGGTGCTTTTGCCCGCTCCACTGCGGCCAATGATGCCAAAAATTTCTCCGGATTGAATAGTAAGATTAACAGACTGAATCGCGTGTAATTCTTGGTCTTTAGCATGAAACGTTTTGGTTACGTTTCGTAATTCGATCATAACAGACATAAAAAAACCACCTGCTTCGGCTAAGGTGGTTTTCTCTCCCGCTTTAGCCGTATTTATTAAGCGCCCGCAAGCTGTTGCTCAAATCAGCGCATACTCCCAGTTAAATCGATTTTATAAGGAGTGTCAAGAGGAGGAGCGCCTCTTCGGCCTTACGTCACCGGCAAGGTGACACCTTGTTGGCCTTGGTATTTTCCGCCTCGGTCTTTATAGGAGGTTTCACAAACTTCATCGGCTTCGTAAAAAAGCATTTGTGCCACTCCTTCGTGGGCATAAATTTTGGCCGGTAACGGGGTAGTGTTCGAAAATTCTAATGTCACATGGCCTTCCCATTCAGGCTCTAAAGGGGTGACATTCACAATAATACCACACCGCGCATACGTGGATTTGCCTAAACAAATGGTCAAAATATTGCGAGGAATACGAAAATATTCCACGGTTCTTGCTAATACAAAGGAATTTGGGGGGATAATACAAACATTACCCTCGAAATCGACAAAACTATTGCGATCAAAGTTTTTAGGATCGATGACGGCACAATTAATATCCGTAAAAATTTTAAATTCTGTGGCACATCGTACGTCATATCCATAACTCGATGTTCCGTACGACACAATTTTTCGCCCATGTAATTCACGAACTTGATAAGGCTCAAACGGTTCAATAAGCCCATGGCTGGCGGCCGTGCGTCGTATCCATGCATCCGATTTAATAGCCATGGGGGTCTCCTTATAAAGAGGTGGAAGATTCTAACACAACGTCGGGGAATTTTGACGCATAATGCACGGGGGTTAAAGATAAATTCGCCGCGATTTGTCGAGCAATATCGCGATAGGTTTTAGCCAAGTTATCCCCCGATTTCGTTAAAACAAAGGGTTCGCCCCGATCAGCGGCTTCTCGAATAGCTAAGGATAAAGGCAGTTGGCCCAATAAGGGAATACCATAGGTTTTCGCCAACCGTTCACCGCCTGCTTTTCCAAAAATAGCCGCTTCCTTACCACAACCCAGGCAAACATAGCTGCTCATGTTTTCAATAATACCTAACACTGACACATTCACTTTATGAAACATTTCCAATCCCTTTCGGGCATCGAGCAAAGCTATGTCTTGAGGCGTGGTAATAATGACGGCTCCACTAACTGGTACTTGTTTAGCCAACGTTAGTTGGATATCACCCGTCCCAGGCGGCATGTCCACAATCAGATAATCCAAATGATCCCACTGCGTTTGGTATATAAGCTGTTGCAAAGCCTTACTGACTAAAGGACCTCGCCAAATAATAGGCTCATGCATATCGATTAAATAACCGATGGACATCGTTTGCAGGCCGAAGCGTTCGATCGGTTGGATAGGCGTTTGGCCATCTGCCGGCGGCGCCAGGCTCTTGCCCTCCAATCCCAACATATGGGGCTGGTTAGGCCCATAAATATCGGCATCCAGTAAACCGACACGTGCCCCTTGTTGGACCAACGCGCAAGCAATATTAACGGCGGTCGTAGACTTTCCAACGCCTCCTTTTCCAGAAGCAATCGCGATAATATTTTTTACGTTATTGATGTGTTTTAAACCCTTTTGGGCAATGTGAGGCTGGATTCGGAAGTTTATATTAACTTCAATATCGTCAATATTATGAACGTTGCGCAGCATTTTGGTTAGATTTTGTGCCATTTTGTCCTTAATATCGTCAATGGGGTACCCAAATGTTAAGTGGATCGTAACCTTTTTTCCTACCACTTGAACTTTTTTAACTACGCGGGCGCGGACCAAATCCGTCCCTAAATAAGGATCTTGATAAGAGCTTAGCTGTTGATTTATAACGTTTTTGACTATTTCGCTCATGGGCGGCATTCTAGCATGTTCGCAAGGGGTTTGCACGCCAGAAAAATCAAGTGAAGCATTCTTAAGTTCGTACTAAAATGCACCTTGACCCTGAGAAACACTATGAACCTACCCTCTACTGACAGCTTAAACGCTCTTTTGCCTCAAACCCAGTGTGAGCTGTGTGGATACAAAGGCTGCCGTCCATATGCGGAGGCCATGGTGCAAGGCAAAGCCGAGATTAATTTGTGCTTACCCGGCGGCATCAAAACGTTACAAGCCTTGGGAGAGGCTATGCATCGCGATCCTACTCCCTTTGTAAAAGAAATGGGGGCCAAACAAAAATGGCCTTCGGTAGCCGTGATCCGCGAAGAAGAATGCATTGGCTGTATGAAATGCATTCAAGTATGCCCAGTGGATGCCATTATCGGGGGCGCCAAACAAATGCACACCGTATTGACAGACGAATGCACTGGCTGTGATTTGTGTCTAGAACCCTGTCCCGTCGATTGCATTGACGTAATATCCCTTCCTTCTTTTTCCCCTTACGAGGAAGAGAAACGACGCGAGCAATTTTTAGAACGATTTACCGCACGAGAAGACCGACAAGTGCGTTTAGAAGCGGAAAAAAAATCCAAGCACGAACAAGCAAAACTGTCTAAAATACCTCTCAAAACCACCAGCGTCGCTGCACGACAAGAGGTCATCCAAGCCGCTCTAGCGCGAGTAAAGGCTAAAAAAGACAGTCATGGACACAAAAAAGATTAACCAAATTTTTGAACGATTGGAAAAATCCAATTCCACCCCTCGCAGCGAATTGGTTTACCATTCTCATTTTGAATTATTAATAGCGGTGATGCTATCGGCTCAAGCCACGGATATTAGTGTGAACAAAGCCACGGTTGTTTTATACAAAGTCGCGAATACACCCCGTGCTATTTTAGAATTGGGTGAAAAGGGATTAAAAAATTATATTAAAACCATCGGGCTTTATAATACAAAAGCCAAAAATATTATTAAAACGTGTGAGCTTTTAATAGAAAAATTTCACAGCAAGGTACCTTGTGAACGCGAAGCCTTGGAATCATTGCCAGGAGTAGGGCGAAAAACGGCTAATGTCGTATTAAATGTTGCCTTTGGACAACCCACCATGGCAGTTGATACGCATATTTTTCGGGTCAGTAACCGTACTGGTATAGCGCCTGGGAAAACACCTTTAGCTGTCGAAAAAAATTTATTAATTGCTATTCCGGAATCGTACCGGCATAACGCTCATCACTGGTTGATTCTGCATGGCCGTTATATCTGCACAGCACGAAAACCTCATTGCACCACCTGTCCCATTCAAGACTTATGCGAGTGGCCAGATAAATTATTATAAAAAATCGTAGGGGCAGAGCGTGCTCTGCCCTCCGTGCAGCATTGAAATCTTGCGCTGTATTCCAGGGCAGACCACGGTCTGCCCCTACGGGTAAGAGTACATCTCTCGATTATTTACCTGACTCAAAAATCGTAGGGGCAGAGCGTGCTCTGCCCTTCCGGGGTTTAAATCCTGTGCAAGGTTCG
>DATDVD010000023.1:0-9215 GCA_035290065.1 Coxiellaceae bacterium
TAATTTTTTTAAATACGCCGCCGCATTATACGCAACCCTCCGCCTCTCGCAAAGACCCCTCTATGACGATATCTGGGGTCAGGGCGGGTTTATCCTCACTCTCAACTAGTATTTGCCCTTCAAAAAAATTAAAATGCCTTATGCCTAATACTAATTTTACTCATCATTTTCTAGTCGCCATGCCCAGTCTTCAAGGCACCGATTTCGAACGTGCCGTTATTTATCTCTGCGAGCACGACGAAAATGGAGCAATGGGATTAATGATTAATAAACCAATGGACTTAAAGTTAGGCAATATTCTCAGACACTTAGAAATTAAAGTCGGCACCGAAGACGCAGAACACCATCCTGTTTTAATGGGCGGCCCGGTGGGACAAGAGCATGGATTTATCATCCATCCTGAAAACTTCTTCCAACCCCTCACGGATATCGCCGTTTCTTCCTCCAAAAAAATGCTGGAATCCATTGCCGAAGGTTCCGGCCCTGCCGATTTTATTATTACGTTGGGGTATTCCGGCTGGGAATCGGGACAATTGGAAGAAGAGCTGAATGACAATGATTGGCTTATTGTTCCCTTTGATCGAAATGTCTTATTTAATATTCCCTTAGAACACCGCTGGCAAGAGGCCGCCCTCTTAGCGGGCATTAACATTCACCAACTCTCAGGTCACGTTGGGCATGCCTAAGCCTCGCGTTTACCTAGGATTTGATTTTGGCATGCAGCACATCGGCGTGGCGAGCGGACAATCTTTAACACACACAGCCACCCCTCTTGCCGTTCTTAAAGCCCACGATGGCATTCCTGAGTGGGAAACTATTCGCGCCCTCATTCAAGAATTTCAGCCCAGTGCTTTGATCGTCGGCATACCTTTACACATGAATGGCACTGAACAAGAGCTCACGTTTGCTGCTCGCAAATTTGCGCATCGTCTGCAAGCACGATTCAAGCTTCCTATTCACACTGTCGATGAACGCCTAACTACACAAGCCGCCCGAAGACATCCCCCAAACGACCCTCTCGACAGCCTGGCTGCAAAAGTCATTTTAGAAGACTGGCTTCACCAACAAAAATAAATTGCTATTTAATTAAAAATTTAAGGGTGTTTTTAAATCCCACTTGGGGAATTTCTCCCGCTGTAGGTTTATTGGATAATTTCAAATAACCAAACGTATTGATTTGAGCATTCTTTCTAGAAATTAATTTTAATAACAATCTTAAACGAATGGCTAATCGTTTTAGCTTTAACTTCAATAGAAGCGAATTAATTTTTGCTAGGGATACTAAATAATAGGCTTGAACACAATTGAGTTTGACATACGATTTTTCCTGCGTAGCAGAATCAGTCAACATTCCACCCACCGGATAAGTAATCCAAATAGATTTTCGCTTGCTCGTCTCAAGCCAAGGAGCCCGTAATTTTTTAATCAATTGTTCACTGCTCATGCGTTGTTTTTGCATTACCGTGAGAAATTTATTTTTATCCAAATTCACGGTTAAATGCTTATAGAAAATGCCACACAATTCGTTGTGATCACCCTTAATCCAAAGTAATAATTGATAATCATGCTGGCGCCCAAGGCATTCAAGAGATTTAGCCGTAAAAGAATGCAAGTGGGGCAAATATAACAAGGTATCTTGAGCTGTCTCGTAGTCGGCATCTGGCACATTAATAATAATGAGGCCATTCTCATTCACGCGAGTCGTTGCCCACTTAAAAAATTCAGTGGGATTATGAATATGTTCAACCACATGATTAGAATAAATGATATCAAAGTTTTTATGCTCGGGTATGTCATAATAACCACATGAAAAAACATGGCCTGGAAATCGTATTTCAGTAGCGTTTGCTCGATCAGGAGATTGCTCGCATCCATAGGTTGATTCAAAACCACGACTAATCAATCCGGCCATTAGGTTACCGTGACCACAGCCTATATCCACAATGGTTGCATTTTTATTTTCATAATTTAAATCAACTAATATCTCAGAGATTTTATAAGAAATCCCCTTGCTTGGCAGAGTGAATAATTTTTTATTGGCCTTACGATAATTCTTCATCCACGTATTTTGATAATAATTTAAAATGTAGGTTTCCGAAGGTGGATTTCTGTAATAAATATGCTCGCAATTTTTACACATCACTAAATCAACCGTTGAATGCCATTGTTCAGCACCCATTTTGGCAACAGTAGTATAATTATTTTCACTCTTACACACAGGACAGCCTTTATAAGAAGGAAAAGTGGCAATAGTTTTCTCATCCATCTCTATAAGATAGCAAGAGGGCTTTAAGACATTCAGTGCCTCCACAACAGAGGTCATACATATTCTCCATATTTCTGATTCTTTTTTAATCTCTTAATACTATAGATCTGATGGGAAAGAGAAAATAAATAACCTTCTAATTGTTTTTGAGGTTCATGGGATAAATTACCCGCATATAAAGAGTTATATTTTTTTTGAAAAGTAGGTAGCTCTCGAGAATAAGGTGTTTCATATTGCAGTACCAATACCAGACGGTCATCCAAACCAGGGCGGCTTCCGTAATGATAGCAATTACAGTTATCTACAAAAAATACAGACCCTACCTCTCCCGTCAAAGGTACAACCGTTACAGATTCTCCTTGATTTAACATAATCTCATCAGGAATTTTTTGATTCTTTTTTCTAATTATTTTTTTAGCTTTAAGTTTTTTATATAATACTCTTGATTCATTAGATGGAATAATAGTTAAGGGGCCACTATCCTGGGTAATTGTTTTTAAAGGAATAAAACACTTAATGTGCTTATGTCCTTCTCCATCCATATGAAACCGTTGGCTTCCCCCCGATGGGAATAATTCTTGATTTGGGGAATACCAAACTTGTGCCATTGCAAAAATAGGGAGCGTATTAAAATAAGAAGCAATCGGTTTAATTAAAAAAGGACTTTGGGCTAATCGAAGAATTATTTCATTTTCTAGGCTACCTATATCCAATAAATAAGTTTTTAAAAAAGATTTTTTAGCAGAGGTCAGTAATTCCGTACGTTGCTTGGAATACATGGATAAGCTATGTTGGATAGCTTCTTGTAAAATCTTCTCCTGAGAAAAATCAGCGATTAAATAGCCTTTATCTTTTGGAATAACATGAATGCTTTCAACAAAACTTTCCCGGTACATTTTTCTTCTTTTGCGAGCCTCTCCAAAATAAGTCAGAAAGTACAGGAAATAATAATATAAATTGTGGGCAAAATAGGTATCCGGTAAAAGTACTCTTCCTAAATAAGCAGGATGATTTTTAAAATCTACTAATAAGTTAATAAATCTAAACTGAGATAATTTTTCCCTTAGCCAACCCATTTTTTCTCCTCAAGCAAAAGGGGAGTATAATCTACTGACTATTTTTTTAAAAGTGGCTCTCCTTAAGCCTCGACTTTACAAGCACTCCTTTGAGTCCGAAAGTCTTGTTTGTTCAAAAAATGAACTGTTAGGCCAAAAGGCGGGCGCGGGTGTGGATAAGTCATCCACCTCTCGATACAATGTTTCCTATTGTGCTCTATCGAACGTGATCGCTTTTAAATCCATGTGTATGATTTGACATGAGGGAATTAGTATGACCCTTCCCGCCCTATCGTTGTGGGAACAATGTTTAGACTACTTGCAAGATAAAATTCCATCCCAAGAATTCAATGTCTGGCTACGTCCTCTACAGGCCCAAGAAAAAGACAACGGCTTGGTTTTGCTTGCTCCCAATCAATTTGTGGTGGATTGGGTAAACGAACATTTTTTAACGTCTATTAAAAAAGCGTTCGATCACGTATGCGAAGGCCAGTCTCCTCTCTTCCGTATTGAAATCGGTTCTAAAACGAACAGTACATCAACTGTCAAAACCTACGCGCCCCAAAAAGCAGCCATTCCTACCGAAACGCACTCTAATCTCAATCTCAATTTTACCTTTGCCAGTTTTGTCGTGGGTAAATCGAATCAATTAGCCCATGCTGCCGGAAACCAAGTGGCCAGAAACCCCGGGCAAGCCTATAACCCACTTTTTTTATACGGTGGAGTGGGATTGGGTAAAACGCACTTAATGCACGCCTTGGGCAATTACATTCGCGAGCACAATCCCAATGCAAAAGTGCTTTATTTGCATTCCGAACGGTTCGTAGCCGATATGATTAAAGCCTTGCAGCGCAATGCCATGAATGAATTTAAACGATTTTATCGATCCGTTAATGCCTTATTAATCGATGATATTCAATTTTTTGCTGGAAAAGAGCGAAGCCAAGAAGAATTTTTCCACACTTTTAATGCACTGGTCGATAACAATCAACAAATTATTTTAACGTGTGATCGATATCCGAAAGAAATTGACGGCTTAGAAGAGCGCTTAAAATCTCGCTTTGGCTGGGGTTTAACAGTTGCTATTGAGCCTCCGGAATTAGAAACGCGTGTCGCTATTTTAATGACGAAAGCAGAGCAAGCCAAAACCAAATTACCCGATGAAGTAGCTTTTTTTATTGCTAAAAATATTCAATCCAATGTCCGCGAATTAGAGGGCGCGTTAAAACGCGTCATCGCCAATTCACATTTTACAGGACAACCCATTACTTTAGAATTTACCAAAGAAGCATTAAAAGATTTACTCACGTTACAAGCAAAATTAGTTTCTATCGAAAATATTCAGAAAATTACAGCGGAATACTACAAAATCAAGTCTTCGGATTTATTATCCAAACGACGCAATCGTTCTGTAGCACGCCCTCGTCAAATGGCTATGGCATTGGCTAAAGAATTAACCAATCACAGTTTACCTGAAATTGGAGAAGCATTTGGTGGACGAGATCACACCACTGTTTTACATGCGTGTCGTAAAATTAAAGAATTACTCACTACCCATTTAGATATTCAAGAAGATTATAAAAACTTATTGCGTATTTTATCGGCTTAAGGAGAAAATTTCATGACGACTACTGATTCGACTGTAGAGACTACTTTATCCTCTCTAACATCCACCGATATTCGATTAACGGTTTCTCGGGAAACTTTATTAACTCCCTTACAATTAGTCATTGGCGCTGTGGAACGCAAACAAACATTGCCTATTCTTTCCAATGTGCTCATTCAAGTAAAAGACCAGCTCTCCATTATCGGCACTGATTTAGAAGTAGAATTAATAGGTAAACAATCCTTAGAGCATACCAGTTCTCCCGGCGCCTTTACGGTGCCCGGGCGAAAACTATTCGATATTTTAAAGGCGTTACCCGAAGAAGCTCCCATCGAAATGCATTCGGAAAAAGAACGCGTCATTTTGCGCTCTGGCCGAAGCCGCTTTACCTTATCGACCCTGCCTGCCCAAGATTTTCCCCAATTTGAAGCCAATAAAAAGCATCTGAGCTTTTCCTTGCCTCATAAAGATCTGTTGCACCTTATTCAACAAACGTATTTTTCAATGGCCCAGCAAGATGTGCGGTATTATCTCAATGGCATGTTATTCGAAGCCGGGAGTAACTCTCTACGGGCAGTAGCCACCGATGGCCATCGATTAGCCACCCATAAGATAACCGCGGTTATAAATGAAGCAGCCCGATTACAAATTATTGTGCCTCGAAAAGGAATTATTGAACTGCTGCGCCTGCTGGAAGAAGAAGATCGAGAAATTTCGGTGATTATCGGCTCAAATTTCATCAAGATCAGCGATGATCGCTTCACGTTTACATCCAAATTAATTGAGGGCCGCTTTCCAGATTACAACCGGGTCATCCCCAAATCTACTCATAAACAAGTAGTGATTGAAGGCGATGCTTTAAAACAGGCTCTGATTCGGTCGGCTATTTTATGCAATGAAAAATTTAGAGGCGTCCGCTTTGAATTGCGAGAGGGGCTATTACGCTTATCGGCCAATAACCCGGAACACGAAGCGGCTGAAGAAGAAATCACGGTAGAATATCACCAAGGAGATCTCGATATTGGCTTTAATGTTAACTACTTATTGGATATTCTCAACGCCGTGCCGCCTGGACCTATTACCCTCTCTTTCACCGACAACAATAGCAGCGCATTAATTGAAACGTCGGGCAAAGATAAAGAAGCCCTGTTTGTGGTAATGCCCATGAGATTATAATCACGGATATAAAATGGAATTAACTCTACACTCATCCCAATACTTTTTTACTAATCTTGGTTATTTTCAAGAGAAATTAAGTAATCTAGATTATAATAAGCAAGGGGGGAATAATATCCACGATTATTTAAAATTTTTCCTTCACTTCATTATATTCCCATGGCTTATATAGACTCGTTACGACTTTACAATTTTCGAAATTTCCCTCGCGAAGAACTTCTTTTCTCCAGAACTATTAATTTCTTTTACGGCAACAATGGCTCTGGCAAAACGAGCTTATTAGAAGCCCTATATGTTTTAAGTTTTGGGCGCTCGTTTCGAACAGCTAATTATCATCACTTAATTCAAGATAAAGAAGGGTACTTTATCATTTCGGTAAGCGCTCAAGACGGGCAAACTTCTATCCCGCTAGGAATAGAGAGACAGCGAGACGGTATTAAGCTGTTGAAACTTAACGAATTAAAGGCCAATCAGGCTGCTATTTCCGATTTACTTCCTATTCAATTATTAAGCCCTTATAGCTATCGTTTTTTTACAGATGGGCCTAAATTGCGGCGGCAGTATCTTGATTGGGGAATGTTTCACGTGGAACCCTCCTTTCAAAAATTATGGGCTCGCCTTCAGAAAACCCTTAAGCAACGAAATGCTTTACTTAAAGCCAAGCGGACTATTGGAAAAGAAATAGCTTATTGGGATCAAGAATTGATCAATATTGCAGAAATTTTACAGCCTTTGTATAAAAAATACACACACTCATTACAAGAGAGGGTTTTTAAGCTACTAAAACGCCTTTTAGGGCCCCAAATAGAGGTAAATATTCATTATTATGCGGGTTGGGATGAAAATTGTGGCTTAAAAAGCCATCTAATGCGTGAATTTGCTCATGATCTGCGCTTAGGGTATACCCAATATGGTCCTCACAAGGCCGATTTACTCATTTCAGTTAACAATATTCCTATCCAGGATTATTTTTCTCAAGGCCAATTAAAATTAGCGGCCTACGCCTTTTATTTAGGTCAGGGGCTATTATTAACCCAAGTTACGAATAAAACCCCTATTTATCTTTTAGATGACTTACCTTCCGAACTAGACGCCGAGAAGCAAACGCTTGTATTGGGGTTGCTGTCTGAAATAAAGGCTCAAATCTTTATAACCGGCATTGAACAAGAAAGTTTTAAGCTGCTTCAAGCCTGCCAAGGCTCTCGAATGTTCCACGTGAAACAGGGGATGGCCGATTTTGTTTCAATTCCGCTGGAAACCGTTCCCTTGGCCTCTTAAAAATTCTTCTCGCTTCCCGTGAAACATAAAATGTTTCACATGTTGTTCTTATTTTAAATGATCGGGTGGGCGTAGGGGCGTACCGAGCCGATTTTACCTGCTTGAACCCTTATAACCTCAGCTCACTCTCTTACCAGCGGCTACATTGGCTGGTTTAGCCAGCCTTATCTCTCCTTTTTTTCTCATAAAAAACTGAGACAAATCGCGTAATTATGGTATAATAAGCGCTCAAAAAAGGGTTATAAGTTTAAGATATTTTGGAGAAAATTATGTCTGCCACCGAGCCGGCTGTGTATAATTCCAGTTCAATTAAGGTACTCAAGGGCTTAGACGCTGTTCGCAAACGGCCTGGAATGTATATCGGGGATACGGATGATGGCTCGGGCCTTCATCAGATGGTCTCTGAGGTCGTGGATAATGCGATTGATGAGGCGCTAGCCGGTTATTGTAATGATGTCCTTGTAACCCTTCATCAAGACGGTTCTGTCAGTGTGAAAGATAATGGCCGGGGTATCCCGGTTGATATTCACCCGGAAGAAGGGCGCTCTGCTGCAGAAGTTATCATGACGATTCTTCATGCAGGTGGAAAATTTGATAAAAATTCGTATAAAGTATCAGGGGGACTCCACGGCGTAGGGGTTTCCGTCGTAAATGCCCTTTCGGAAGATCTTTATTTAACGATTCGACAAGGCGGAAAAGTCTACAAACAAACCTACCATTTAGGGGTGCCAGAAGCTCCTCTCGAACCCGTAGGGGAAACCGATACCACGGGTACCGAAGTCCGTTTCAAACCTAGCCCTACGATTTTTACCCAAATTGAATTCCATTACGACTTATTAGCCAAACGATTGCGAGAGCTGGCTTTCCTCAATTCAGGGGTTTGCATTACCATTGTGGATGAAAACACTACCAAAAAAGAAGTATTTCTCTACGAAGGAGGCATTCGTTCGTTTGTGGGTTTTCTAAACAAAAATAAAACGCCCATCCATAACTCTATTGTCTACTTTGTGGATACACAAGCGGACATCGTGGTGGAAATGGCTCTTCAGTGGAATGATACTTATCAGGAAACCATCCAGTGTTTTACCAATAATATTTCCCAAAGGGACGGAGGCACCCATTTGTCGGGTTTTCGTGCCGCTTTAACGCGTACTCTTCACAATTATATTGAAAAAGAAGGGCTGGCTAAAAAATATAAAATTTCGCCCACGGGCGATGATTCACGCGAAGGGCTTACTGCCATAATTTCGGTAAAAGTTCCTGACCCCAAATTTTCCTCTCAAACCAAAGACAAATTAGTCTCTTCCGAAGTAAAACCCGCGGTTGAATCGGCCTGCAGCGCTCATTTTGAAGAATTTTTACTGGAACACCCAGCAGAGGCTAAAGCGATTGTCGGCAAAATTCTCGACGCGGCGCGCGCTCGAGAGGCCGCTCGAAAAGCACGGGAAATGACACGCCGAAAAAACGTACTTGAAATTAGCGGGCTTCCGGGCAAATTGGCCGACTGCCAAGAAAAAGATCCAGCCCTTTCCGAACTCTTTATTGTAGAGGGAGATTCTGCAGGCGGTTCTGCAAAACAAGCGAGATCGCGTAAGAACCAAGCGATTTTACCGTTAAAAGGTAAAATTTTAAATGTGGAAAAAGCTCGGTTTGATAAAATGCTTCAATCGGCTGAAGTCGGCACGTTAATTACCGCGCTTGGCTGCGGTATTGGCCGGGAAGAATACGATCCTTCCAAACTTCGCTATCATTCTGTCATTATTATGACTGACGCAGATGTGGATGGTTCTCATATTCGTACGTTATTGTTAACTTTTTTCTACCGCCAGATGCC
>DATDVD010000024.1:0-6152 GCA_035290065.1 Coxiellaceae bacterium
TCGTAACCTTCGTCAAAGACGAACTCCAATGGATCAAAAACGCCTTCTCCTCGTAGGGGCAGCCAAAGTCTGCCCAAGAACCCAGCACAAAATTAAGAACAAACCACAATCTGCCCAAGAACCCAGTGCAAAATTAAGAACAAACCACAATCTGCCCAAGAACATCGCACCCGATTAAAGACAAACCACGGTCTGCTTAAAAACACCGCGCAAGATTAAGGGCAGACCACGGTCTGCCCCTACGAAGAGGGTTTGTACAGTCGTCTAACTCTGCCCCTGCGGGAAAAGCTTGCAGAGCTGCTTAACCTAGGTACAATAAAAACCCCATGGAAACCATCGAAAAAAACCCTGAAACGCTAGCGCTTTGCGAACGCATTCAGTCGCATTTTCAAAGCAGCATTGAAACCAAAAAAATGGGATTAGAAGTTCTGCCCGAGCGTATTGCCGAAGCTGGCGAATTACTGGTACAAGCCCTTCTCAATGGCCATAAAATTTTAACCTGTGGCAATGGCGGCTCGGCCGGAGACGCCCAGCATTTTTCCTCTGAATTACTCAATCGTTTTGAAAAAGAACGGCCTTCCTTACCCGCGATTGCCCTAACCACCGACACCTCCACTTTGACCTCCATCGCGAACGATTACCACTACGACCAAATTTTTTCTAAACAAATTAAAGGGCTTGGCCAACCGAACGATGTCTTGTTGGCCTACACCACCAGTGGAAATTCCGCGAATATTTTAGAAGCGGTCAAAGCCGCTCACCAACGCGAATTACACGTGATTGCGTTAACCGGAAAAGACGGCGGCGAAGTGACCTCCTTGTTAAGACCTATGGACATTGAAATTCGCGTTCCTTCTCATTCTACCGCCCGTATTCAAGAATCCCATTTACTAATCACACACTGTTTGTGTGACCTGATTGATTATAAATTGTTTAATCACGGAGAATAACGATGGCACGATTAGTGGCGCTAGCCCTGCTCTCCTTTTGTTTATCCAGTTGCATCTTCGGTGTATTCGCAGCGGGGGCCGCCGCCGGCGGAGCGGTATTATACGATAAACGCACCATTCCCGAACAAATTCACGATAAAGACCTTCGTCAACGCATTCAAGTTCGCATCACTAATGATGCCGATTTAGCACAGCATTCTCATATTTCGGTTGCCGCCTTTAATCGCGTGGTTTTATTGGTAGGCCAAGCAGAAACGGAAGAGTATAAAAATCGCGCCTTTCAAGCGGCCCAAGCCGTGGCCGGCTCCAAACGAATTTATAACGAAATCGTCGTCACTCACAGCGTGAGCTATGTGATTCGCA
This sequence comes from Coxiellaceae bacterium, assembly GCA_035290065.1. Classification (GTDB taxonomy): domain Bacteria; phylum Pseudomonadota; class Gammaproteobacteria; order Coxiellales; family Coxiellaceae; genus DATDVD01. The sequence continues at coordinate 1,314 of DATDVD010000024.1, forward strand.
CCGACGATGATTGGATCACCACCAAAGTCAGAACCACTCTTCTCAACACCTACAATTTACGCTCCAGCGATATTAAAGTGGTGACGGAAGATGGCATTGTGTATTTGATGGGCACGGTAACCCAGCGCCAAGCTCAAATGGCCGCGGATTCTGCAAGACACGTGGATGGCGTTCGAAAAGTGGTTACCATTTTTGAGTATCAGCCTTAACAATAGGTGACCATGGAACCCACCAGCACCATTCAAATTATTACCATCGCGGCTCTGCCTCTCATTTTCGGCATCACGCTACACGAAGCCGCTCATGGATGGATGGCCTCCCAATTTGGCGATAAAACCGCGTTAATGATGGGGCGTGTCACTCTCAATCCCCTCAAACACATTGACCTGATGGGTACTATCATTGTGCCCCTCACGTTATTGATGTTGAGTGGTTTTATTTTCGGCTGGGCCAAACCGGTGCCCATCACCCAACAAAATCTACACCATCCGAAACGCGATATGGCTTTAGTGGCACTAGCAGGCCCTGCGGCTAATTTTATAATGGCGGTGATGTGGGCAGGCCTGGCTAAAATCAGCTTGATCATTCTCACCCAGGCAGCCCCTGCTGTGTTGTTACCCGCCGCTCATTTTTTCTTATTAGCTGGCAAATTTGGATTGTTGTTAAACAGTGTATTACTCGTCCTAAATTTAATGCCTATTCCCCCACTCGATGGAAGCCGTGTGCTTTCCGCAATTCTACCGGGACGATGGTCGGCCCTGTACGATCGACTAGAACCGTTTGGCCTATGGATTCTAATTTTACTGTTGGCGTTTGGAATGCTGCGGCTGATTTTATTCCCACCGGTATTTGCATTAACCGGCTTTATTAGCCACTGGTTTGGATTACCTATTTAACCACTTTAAGCTTAGGTTTGCCGCGACGCGGGGGTTTTTTTGAGCCATTGGAAGGATCATCATCTTTAGGCGATTCTTCGGGTGCGCCACTGGGGCTGCGTTTTCCAATATTTTCTTCCTCTTCATTAAATACCATGCCACGCCCATTTTCATACGCATAAACAGCGCACACCGCTTCAATCGGCACATAAATATGCTCACGAATCCCGGAAAAACGCGCATCAAATTCTAAAAAATTATTATTCATGGTCATGCCCGCGACAGCTTGAGGGGCAATATTGAGGATAATGCTGCCGTTTTCAACGAATCGAATGGGAACTTCCACCCTTTCCATCATAGCATTGACCATGATGTAAGGAGTCATTCCATTATCCAGCAACCACTCATAAATAGCTCGAAATAAATAAGGGCGGCTGGAGGTCATAAGCTACTCTCTAAGTTCGCGTTCGTCTTCCGTTAGACTGACTTGGAAAGAATTGCGATGAAATACATGCTGCTCATACGTAAAAATAGGTTTGGCTTGTTTGGGTAATTTAATGCCAAGAGCGGGCAAACGCCATAATAAAGGCATTAAACAACAATCCACCAAAGAAAAATCATCACTTAAAAAATAAGGAGATTCGTTGAACACCGGTACCAACGCGGTAATCCCTTCGGTTAAATCTTTGCGTGCGTGTTCTTGTTCGCCAGGTGTGCCCCGTTCAATTTTATGAGCCAACGCATACCAATCTCGCTCAATGCGATGCATCATCAAACGGCTTTTAGCACGCGCGACAGGATACACTGGCAATAAAGGGGGGTGCGGAAAACGCTCATCCAAATATTCTAAAATAACGGGGGCGTTATAGAGTACCAAATCACGGTCCACAAGTGTGGGCAACGTATTGTAAGGATTAATTTCAGCTAATTCTTCCGAGGGGTGATTATCATCGACATTCACAATATCGACGTTGACCCCTTTTTCCGCTAAGACAATACGCACTTGATGGCTATAAATATCCCGTGCGCCCGAATACATGATCATCATGGAACGCTTCAACATCAGAGAACATCCTCTGTTATCGTTTAGAGAATTGCACTGCTCGACGAGCCTTATGGAGGCCTACTTTCTTACGCTCTACGACGCGAGGATCGCGGGTAACAAACCCGGCTTTGCGTAAAATACGACGCCATGAAAGTGCACCTTCGCCGGCTTTGCCGCCTTCACCACCTTCAGTGCCTTGTTCATCGTATTCAATCAACGCACGCGTAATGGCATGGCGAATCGCACCCGCTTGGCCACTGGAACCACCGCCTTCAACGGTGACGTAGAAATCAAATTGGTGAAGAGCATCCACTGCTTCCAGCGGTTGGCGAACGATCATTCGTGCCGTTTCGCGGCCAAAGAATTCATCCAGTTTTTTGTGATTGACGATAATATGACCTTGACCTGGGCGTAAAAACACACGCGCTGCGGAAGTTTTACGACGGCCTACTGCCAAATACTGTTCACTCTTTTTTGCCGCTTTTGCCATTATTTTTTCTCCACGATCTTAACCAATTCCGGTTTTTGGGCCGTATGAGGGTGTTTATCCCCGGAATAAATTTTTATTTTTGTGAGCAATCGACGTCCTAACGGACCGCTCGGCAACATGCCTTTGAGCGCTAACTCTAACACACGTTCCGGCGCTCGGCCATGCAGGGTGATAAAATTTTCTCCCTTGATACCACCTGGGTGGTTGGTATGACGATAATACATTTTTTTCTCAGGCTTATTGCCGGTGAGGCGGATCTTATCCACGTTGATGACGACAAAGAAATCTCCCACGTCATCGTTGGGTATAAAAGCGGCCTTGTTCTTACCGCGTAATCGTTTGGCCAATTCGCTGGCTAAACGTCCCAACACCTGATCCGTTGCATCGACTAAATACCACCGTTGCTCGGTCAGCTGTTTCGTTGCCATTATTGTCGTCATACTACTATCCCCGGGCTTTCACCCAATGGTTCAAAAGGGTGAGAATGTTACAGGACAGAAGGCTTTAAGACAAGGGGTTTGAGGGCACGCAAAGGCAGATAAAACCCCTCGTACAAGCCTACCCTACCACCCCCACCCCTCCCGTAGGGGCAGACCGTGGTCTGCCCATCCAAAACCTAAACCTCGTACCACCCCCCCCGGGCAGAGCACGCTCTGCCCCTACAATTGAATTGCGTAACGAATTTATATTATAAATTTTTATGCAACGAACGCTGTATCCCCAGACAACACCGTACTCCATACCCCTCCCGTAGGGGCAGACCGTGGTCTGCCCATCCGAAACCTAAACCTCGTACCACAACCCCCGGGCAGAGCATGCTCTGCCCCTACAATTTTTATAATATGTTTTTGTGTAACGAGATCTGGGCTACTAAAATTTTTCTATCCACTGTTCTTAATCGCTTACTAAAAAATGAACAATCTTTACAAGTAGAAAATAGAAAACTTCAATACTGCGTAAAAAAGTGTGCTTTTTTAATAAAATATGCTATTTTTACTGCGTCGTGGAGATTATTAGGCTTTCTAATGATCAATGTCGGTTTAGATGAAACTAACAAAAAGAGGGATATTTCATGCCAGCACGCAAAAAAACCACTCGCAAACCTGCTCGTAAAGCAGCTGCAAAAAAGGCTCCTAAAGCCTCCAAAAAAATGGCGCGCAAAGCAGCCGTTGCTAAAAAACCGGTTGTAAAAACTCCGGTTAGAAAACCTTTTAGCAAATCGGAAGTTTTCACCAACATTGCTGAAGAAACAGGCGTAGCCAGACGTGATGTCGGCGCTGTATTTTCCGCATTAGGCAATGTTATCGAACGCCATATTAAAAAAGGCGGCCCCGGTCAAATGAACATTCCAGGCTTGATGAAATTACGCGTAGTTCGCAAACCTGCTACAAAAGCCCGCAAAGGTATCAATCCTTTCACCGGCGAACCTTGCACATTCAAAGCAAAACCTGCTCGCAATGTGGTACGCGTTAGACCGTTAAAAGGTTTAAAAGACATGGTCTAGGCCTTTCGTCTTATTGACAGACACAAAAAAACCGGCGTAACAGCCGGTTTTTTTTGCGCTGAAAAAATCAACGCTGACTACGCAATTGCATGCGTAACAAATCAAATTCCTCAGGTTTACGACGTAAATGGCGACGACGTTTTTGATCTTCTTCGGTCGGAATATATCCTCCCAATGGAAATTCCCGATCTTCCGCTAGCATCCATGCGCCCCACTTCATCCACCGATGCCCTTCCACTACCGACGCGCCAGGCCACTCACGCTCCATCGCAATCCACATCATTTCCGCACCGGTATCGACGGCTTGTTTAACAATCGTGCCATGCCCGCCGTTAATAAGCGCACCCCCTCCTTCGCCCCCTTCGTCTTCCTTTCGGCCTTTTTTGACGGCTATGCGGTAATCGCCACCTGCATAAATAAATACACCAGGGGAAGCGCACAACGCGTCTCCATAATCATAAATAATCCAACCCGATTTGGCTTGGATAAAGGTGGGTTGCTCGGCAATGGTTCGATCTTCCCGACCACTGATCAGCTGCATAAAGGGATAACGGTCTTTGAGATACTCAAGATCCGCTTTTGACACAGGCCGAAACACAATGTCTTCAAAACTTTCTACGCCAATTTGCTCAATTTGCCCACACAGCTCTTCAAACAAAGGATATTCAGAAGGAAGGGAATTATCGTGTTCACTCATACTGTCTATTTTAACCTAAATACCTAGGAAATCCATCCATACACTTCGGCATTGGCCGGTTGGCATTGCTGGCAGGAGGAACCACACCCGGCTGGATTGGCTAAACGAACCACTTTTCCTTTGCGTATCCAATGCGCAAGCATCGGGCGTACAGCGTCTACATCTTGCTGAATGTGACGGGCAATTTCTTCCAAATTAGCCGTTTTTTTCTGTTCCAAAAATGTTTTA
>DATDVD010000025.1:0-18700 GCA_035290065.1 Coxiellaceae bacterium
ACGGTGGGTTTAAAGCGTCGTGGGTTTTCTTCTGAGACGATTTCCCAGTTGAAAAAAGCCTATCGTTTGTTGTTCTTAAGCAGCAAAAAATTAAAAGAAGCGCGTGAAGAAATAGAACTCATGGCAAAAACTACCCCGGAATTGACTCGATGGGTAGAAGCTATTGATCGCAGCGAACGTTCTATCACTCGTCCGAGTGGTGAAAATCGTTTATTTGAAGAAGCAGAATTGATGTAGGGTTTAATTACCGATTAGTTCGAACGCTTTTTCCGCCAGCGCATCAATCCTCTCGCCGCCTTCCATATGGGTTCGAATACGTTGCAATTGTGCAAGACGTTTCTTTCGGTAACTTTCATTAGACGCTAGCATCACTACTTCGTTGGCAATAGAAGCGGGTGTCATGCGGTTTTGAATCATTTCCTTTGCTACTTCTTCTTCTGCCACAATATTACATAGCCCAATAAAAGGTGTTTTAATAATAAAACGTTTTGCTAAATTATAACCAAAGACGCGGTACATCACGACCAGCGGGACGGTATGCAACGCAACTTCTAACGTGGCAGTGCCCGAGGTCACCATCGCTGCTTGGCACGAGGCCAACACTTGATCGTGATCCCGTTGAATAATGCGAATATCCGGCGTGATATAGGGCACTAAGTCTTTTAAAGAAAGATTAGACGAAAGAAACAGCACAAATTCCGCCTGAGGCAATTGACGTTGAATATGTTTTTTTGCTTCCACCATTACGGGCAACATTTTTTCAATTTCTTGTTTTCGACTACCGGGCAATAAACCAATTAAAGGATGTTTATAATTATTAGCCACGGATGAGTGGGCAGAAATTTGGTGCAACAGGGGATGTCGAATCAGTTGCACGGGCACGCCTTCTCGTTCGTACAGCATTTTTTCAAACGGAAAAAATACTGCCATATGATCCACATACTGTTTAATCGTATTGATCCGACTATAATGCCACGCCCATAATTGTGGGCTGACATAATACAACACAGGAATGCCATGTTTTTTTGCAAATTTTGCCATTCGCAAATTAAAGCCAGGATAATCAATTAAAATCAATAAATCAGGACGTGTTTCCAGCAACGCTTTTTTAATCACTTTAAAGGCATGGACAATACGAGGATAATGAGTCACTACTTGTAACCCGCCAATAATAGAGAGCGCATTCATATCCAAAACAATGTGCGCGCCTGCTTGACGCATTTTATCGCCACCCATTCCCAGAATAGTAACCTCTGGCGTTTTTCGACGAAGTGCTTCTATTAAATCAGCGCCTAAACAGTCACCTGAATTTTCACCGGCAATGATAAAAAAAGTAGAGAATGAAGAGGTCATGCAAATGCCATTTGGTTGGAGCGGATAATATCAGTAATCGCGATGGCAGTCGCTAAAGCTTGTTGCCCAGCTTCGCCAGAAACGAGAACACTTTGCTGATGCAAAATCGCGTCTAAAAAAGCCACAATTTGAGATTTAAGGGCATCGCCCCTATCAAATTGTTGTTTCTCACGAACGATTTTTTTAACACCCGGATAACTTTCTTCCTCCATTGTTTTATGATGGACCCATTGTTTCGATTGCAAATCTAAACTGATAAAACCATCCTCTTGGAATACGGTCATTTCCCGCTCTAAGCTTTCGTGTACACGGCTGGCTGTTAAATAAGCCACAGCTCCGTTGCTGAAATTTAATCGCGCATTGGCCACATCGATATCCGCTGTAATGACGGGCATTCCAGAGGCAGAAATACTTTCAATGGGCGCACGCATCATCGACTGCACTAATTCAATATCATGAATCATTAAATCCAGCACCACATTCACGTCCGCCCCCCGAGGCGTAAAAGGTGCCAACCGAAAAGCCTCAATCAATCGCGGTGTACGCACTAAAGGTTTGAGGGCTTGAATAACGGGATTAAATTGTTCTAAGTGCCCTACTTGAAGAATCAGTTGTTTTTCTTGAGCCGCTTTTACTAATTCCTGAGCTTCCACTAACGTCACCGTAATGGGCTTTTCCACCAGTACATGAACACCGTGGTTTAGAAAAAAGAGAGCGATTTCATGGTGTAACGTAGTCGGTGTAACAATGCTAACCGCTTCCACTTTGCCAATCAATTCACGATAATCGCTAATGGCTTCAGCTCCCCAGTGGGAGGCTACTAAATGTCGTGCGGCTTCGTGCGTGTCACATACCGCGACCAATTCCGCCGTCGACAAATTGGCATATTTTTCAGCATGGAATTTTCCCAGGTAGCCTGCCCCGATGACCCCCACTCGACACTGCTTATTCAAAGTCATTGACCTCGTTATTAATTTTGACGTATGTTGTCATTTTTTAGAAGGAAGGTAAAGAGGATATGACCCTACGGATTGCAGGCGTGGATGAGGCAGGACGAGGCCCTTTGGTAGGGCCTGTTATCGCAGCCGCGGTTATTCTCAACCCCCATCGTTCGATTCCAGGTATTAAAGACTCCAAAGCTTTAAATGAAAAAACTCGCGAAACGCTGTTTGAACAGATTCTTGCCCATGCGCTTAGTGTAGGAATAGGGCGGGCAGAGCCACAAGAAATTGATGCCCTGAATATTCATCATGCCACCTTGTTGGCGATGAAGCGAGCTGTTGAAAATTTATCCCTTCCCCCTGATGAAGTATGGGTGGATGGAAAATACCTTCCGCGGTGGTCTTATACCAGCCGTGCCATTATTCAAGGAGATAAAACTGAGGTGATGATCAGTGCGGCCTCTATTATCGCTAAAGTCACTCGCGACAGAGAAATGCGTATTTTAGATACGCATTTCCCAGGCTATGGTTTTGCTCAGCATAAAGGATATCCTACCTCGATGCATTTAGAGGCTTTGAAGGCTTTAGGGCTGACGCCCCATCATCGCCGATCCTATCGGCCGGTTCAATTATTGCTAGACGCTCTACCACTATAACGCTCAATTTTGCTACACTAACAAAATTAGCGATTTTAAGGAAGAATATGACCTCTTTAACCGTGGCCCTGATTTGTGGAGGCCAATCTGTCGAGCATGAAGTCTCGATATTATCTGCCAAATCGGTATTAAAAACCCTGCTGACGAGTCAGTATCGCGTTCAGCTGTTTTATATTACCCATATGGGCGCTTGGTTTTGGATAGAGAACCATGATTTGTTTATTCGCTCCGATAGGCCGGCCCTAGAAGAGGCAGTTCCTATGGCGCTTGATGTAAGCCGACCCGGTGCTCCCTGGATCACTCGGGATGGTGCGCACCAGTTTGCTATTGACGTGGTTTTTCCTTTAGTCCATGGGTCTTATGGGGAAGATGGCTACCTTCAAGGCTTGCTAGAAATGCTTAACGTGCCCTACGTAGGATGTGATGTGTTAAGCTCTGCGCTTTGCATGGATAAAGCGATGACTCGACAACTGCTGTATCCCTTGGACATTCCTATGTCCGGGTGGATCGTGGTAAAGCGAGAAGACGATTGGGCAGCGCTTCAAGAGCGGGCAGAGCAAGCCTTTGGTTACCCGCTATTTATTAAACCTTCCAAGTCGGGTTCCTCCGTGGGTATTAGCAAGGTGAAACAAGCAGAAGAATTTGAACCCGCGTTAGCATTAGCCTTTAGGCATGATAATGAGGTTTTAATTGAGCAGGGTGTTCAAGGAAAAGAAATAGAATGCTCGGTATTGGGCAGTGAACATCCCCGCGTTTCTGTGCCAGCGGAGTTAATGGTGCATCATGACTTTTATTCCTATCAAGCCAAGTACCTCGATCCCCATGGGATGACGCCGAAAATTCCAGCGGATTTGCCCCCGCATGTTATTCAGAAAGTGCAACAACTGGTGTTAAAAGTCTATGAGGCTCTTCATTGTTCGGGTATGGCTCGTGTCGATTGTTTTGTGACTGAAAACGAAGAAGTGTTATTAAATGAAGTCAATACTATTCCAGGGTTTACCTCTATCAGTCTCTATCCTAAAATGTGGGAAGCCAGTGGCATACCGTACGCGGCTTTAATTGATCAACTCATTCAATTGGGCCTTGAGCGTTTTAATCAAAAAAAATCGCTTTCAACACAATATATAGCCGAATAAAATTAAAGAAATTTATGGATCCCAATTTCGTTCATCTTCGCCTGCACACGGAATATTCTATTCGGGATAGTCTGGTGAGAATTCCCGAGCTTATGAAAGAGGCGGCTCGTTTACAGCTGCCTGCGGTGGCCATTACCGATCATATGAATTTATTTGGGTTGGTAAAGTTTTACAAAGCCGCGCTGGAAGTAGGGGTAAAGCCCATTACCGGTGTGGATTTGCGTTTATACAACCCCGTCTCAGGCACCGTGACTACCGCTACCGCTTTCTGTAAAAATATTACAGGCTATCATAATCTTACACGTCTTATTTCACGTGCTTATTTAGAAGGGCAGGGGCCAAAAGAGCCCACGGTTTTGTGGGAGTGGTTAGTGGAAGCCAAAGAAGGCCTTATTTTATTATCCGGTAATCGTCAGGGGGATATTGGCCAAGCGTTGATTGCCAATCAATACGAGGTGGCGGAGCAGCACTTAAACCGGTGGTTAAACTATTTTGCCGATCATTTTTATTTAGATATTTCGCGCACCGGCCGTGAACAGGAAGAATATTACTTACATGCCGTGGTGGAATTAGCTAAACAATTTCGGGTTCCTCTCGTGGCCACCAATGATGTGCGATTTCTTAAATCGGAGGACTTCGAGGCTCATGAAGCTCGCGTGTGTATTTATCAAGGCCGCGTTCTAGGAGACACTACCCGCTCTCGGGAATATTCGGACCAACAATATCTTCGAACGCCGAGTGAAATGTCTGAAGTTTTTAGTGACTTACCCGAAGCACTTCAGAATTCCGTTGAGATTGCAAAACGGTGCAATCTGGAGCTCCGATTAGGCGAATCGTTTTTGCCTCGCTTCCCTTTGCCGGCCGGAGCTTCCTTAGGCGCTTATTTAACCGCTAAAAGTGAAAAAGGCTTGGTTCAACATTTTGAACGAGTTCAGGTAAGTGATGAAGAGAAAAAACAAAGTTATTATAATCGATTAAGAACGGAAATTGATGTTATTAATAAGATGGGTTTTTCCGGTTATTTCTTAATTGTATCGGATTTTATTCAGTGGGCTAAAGACCAAGGGATTCCTGTCGGGCCTGGGCGGGGATCCGGTGCGGGCTCTTTAGTCGCCTTCGTGTTGGGTATTACAGAACTGGATCCTCTCGAACATGACTTACTCTTTGAGCGCTTTCTTAATCCTGAACGAATTTCCATGCCAGACTTTGATATTGATTTTTGCATGGAGCGGCGAGACGAGGTAATCCATTACGTGGCTAATCGCTATGGTCGGGATTGTGTGGCCCAAATTATTACGTATGGCACCATGGCAGCCCGAGCAGTGGTTCGAGACGTAGGCCGAGTCTTGAGTTATCCCTATGGTTATGTGGATAAAATTGCCAAACTCATTCCGTTTGAATTGGGTATTACGCTGGAGAAAGCGCTGGTTGAAGAGGAACAATTATTAGAACGCTACGAAAAAGAAGAAGAAATTAAAAATTTGATTGATTTGGCCGCCAAATTAGAAGGCCTTACGCGTAATGCGGGCAAACATGCCGGGGGAGTAGTGATTGCCCCCACGGTATTAACGGATTTTGTGCCCCTGTATTGTGAAGCAGGCGATATTCAAACCGTCACTCAATTTGATAAAGACGATGTTGAAGCCGTCGGCCTGGTTAAATTTGACTTCTTAGGGCTGCGTACGCTCACCATTATTGATTGGGCGGTGCAGGCCATTAATAAAGGGCGGCGTGCGCAGGGTGAGCCTTTATTAGATATCGCTCGTCTTCATTTGGGGGACAAAAAAACCTTTGATCTTTTAAAGAGCTGTGAAACCACCGCCATTTTTCAATTGGAATCTCGCGGTATGCGGGACCTCATTCGGCGAATACAGCCCGATAGTTTTGAAGATATCACGGCATTAGTTGCTTTATTTCGTCCCGGTCCTTTGCAGTCAGGTATGGTGGATGACTTTATTGATCGAAAACATGGACGTGCAAAAGTTTTCTATCCTCACAAAGACTTGGAAACCATACTTAAACATACTTATGGGGTTATTTTATACCAAGAGCAAGTCATGCAAATTGCTCAAGTACTCGCGGGTTACACCTTGGGCGGCGCGGATCTTTTGCGCCGTGCCATGGGTAAGAAAAAACCCGAAGAAATGGCCAAACAGCGGGCCATTTTTAATGAAGGTGCTATTAAACGGGGCATCGATGGGCATTTAGCCAATCAAATTTTTGACTTGATGGAAAAGTTTGCTGGCTATGGATTTAATAAATCCCATTCGGCCGCCTACGCGTTGCTTGCTTACCAAACTGCGTGGTTAAAAGCCCATTATCCTGCCGAATTTATGGCCGCCGTGTTATCTTCCGATATGGATAAAACCGATAAAGTGATGCGTTTTATAGAAGACTGTAAACGCATAAAAGTGAAAATATTATCACCCAATATTAATGTTGGTTATTATCATTTTACGGTGAATGCACACGGCGAAATTGAATATGGATTGGGAGCCATAAAAGGGGTAGGAAAAGCCATCTTGGAAAAACTTATTACAGAACGGGACGCCCATGGGACTTTTGAGAGCCTCTTTGATTTGGTGAGCCGAGCCGATTCCGGCAAGGTAAATCGTAAGGCGTTAGAAGCCTTAATTGAAGGGGGCGCTTTGGACGAATGGAAAATTTCGCGAGCCTCTCTTTCGGCGAGTATCGAGGCTGCCATTCGCTTTTCAGACCAGGCCTCTCAAAATCAAGCGTATGGCCAAACGGATTTATTTGGCATGATGAGGGAACCTACCGACAACAAACCCATAGATTATACCTTGTGTCCCCCGTGGACGGAGGAAGAACGGCTTCGTCGCGAGCGGCTAGTATTAGGATTCTATTTTAGTGGCCATCCTATGTATTATTACCACCAGGAATTAAAACAAGTCGTTACCGCTCCTGTGATAGAGCTGTCTAAGCATGTCGGTAAAAAAGTAGTAGTAGCCGGTTTAGTGATGGAGCTAAAGCGTCTCACTACTAAACGAGGGCAACGTATGGCGCTCCTCACTATTGAGGATACCACTAGCCGCATGGATATTACTATTTTCAATGAGTTATATGAACAAGTGAGAGATATTCTTTCAAAAGATAGTATTGTATTGGCCAAAGGCGAGCTTAAAAAAGATGATTTTACCGGTGGCTATCGATTAATAGCGGAAGCGATTCGAACCATTGACCAAGTGCGCGAACGCTTAGCCAAGCGCTTGGTTATCCAGGCCGAAGATCAGGCCGTACATGAGCAGTATCTCAATGATCTGTCAAAGATTTTGACCGAATATGGTAGCGGAAATTGCCCTGTTATAATACAATATCGAAATGAAACGGCTCGCGCGGAATTGTCCTTAGGTCAGCAATGGCGAGTAAAAATAACAAATGATCTTCTGAATAAAATCAACCAATTATCAGGAAAATTGATAGCAGAAGTTGAATATACTTCGAGGTAAAGTAAGATGCGACGATTACGATTAAAAGAGGGTGTCATTATTACCAACGCCGGAAATGTGGTAGGGTTCACGGAGCTGGATATTGCGGAAGTTCTGTATCGGTTTTACCAACATACTCGCGTCAATGAAAAGAATTTTTCCCACGTTATTGAAGTGGGGGGTGGTATTGACGATCATAAGAGCGATCCTCCTGATAGTGATCGGGGGTCTGTCAAAAATGATATCCTAAAAATACTGGCTGGAGTGCATGAGTATCCTTGTTATTTAAATCGAATCTATGACGAGAGATTAGGAGGAACAGAGAGGGGTGTTAAGTTTGGGGACAATCCGCTTTTACGTACAATGCCTGTCGTTCTCAATTTCCAATTTGTGGAAGACGAAGGCTGTGATTATTACGCGCTTGATGCAAGCGAATTTTGTGCGTGCTATACGCCCGCAGGGCAAGATGGGAGTGACTGGCTTATGGAGCGGGTATTAAATATGACACGCCTGACTAGAGCAGAACGAATGACTGCTCCTGAAGTGGAAGCTAGCTCTGGTGGAGGTGGAGGTGGAGGTGGAGGTGGTGGAGCGGGCGCAGCGGTTCCGGCAGCAGGCTCATTGGCCTCATCTGTGACTATAGGTAAGTCTCAAGAAGCTGGCGAAGGGGGAGGAGGAGCTGCTCCTATAACGGGTTCGCCCGGCTTTGGCGACTTTACTTTGCCTAGAAGATAAAGAAAATACCGAGGGTCGGACTTGAACCGACACGGTGTCACCACCACCAGATTTTGAGTCTGGCGCGTCTACCAATTTCGCCACCCCGGCCTAGGGAAGGGAATAGTATATTAATTTTTTTGTGAAGAAAAGAATGAATTATTCTCTAAGTGATTTTGCCTATTCCTTACCTCCTGATCTTATCGCTTCTGTTCCATTAAAGGATCGAGCGGCGAGTCGTCTGTTGCATCTTAATCGAAAAACAGGGGCTTGCGCCCATCGGCAATTTGCCAATCTCATTGATTATCTTAATCCCAACGATTTATTAGTCCTGAATAACACTAAAGTTATTCCGGCTCGTTGTTATGGGGAAAAAGCCAGTGGTGGTAAAGTAGAAATATTAATTGAACGTATTCGCGATGCCCATACGGCAGTGGCTCACTTAAAAGCCAATCGAAAAACTCCCGTGCATTCGTGCGTATATTTTTCAGAAGGGTTAGAAGCCATCGTGGCCTCCCGCCAAGACGATTTATTTGAGCTAGTGTTTAATCAACCGCTGTTGTCGTGGTTAAATGTTCATGGTCACATGCCGCTACCCCCTTATATCAAACGAGCCGCGGATAAAAAAGATACGGAGCGTTATCAAACAGTTTATGCCGAGCAAGAAGGCGCTGTTGCTGCCCCTACAGCCGGTTTGCATTTCAATCATTATTTATTACAGCAATTAAAAGAAAAGGGCGTGCAAACAACGACGGTCACCTTGCACGTAGGGGCCGGCACTTTTAAGCCTGTTAAACACGAGAATCTGGATGAGCATGAAATGCATACGGAGTGGATGAGTGTCTCCGAAGAGGCCTGTAGAGCAGTGACGCAAGTGCGTGCACGCGGCGGGCGAGTTATTGCGGTGGGCACCACTTCTGCTCGAGCCTTAGAGACAGCGGCACAAAAAGGTGATCTTAAACCCTATGAAGGTGAAACCCGTCTGTTTATTCGGCCGGGATTTTCGTTTCACGTTGTGGAAGGGTTGATTACTAATTTTCATCTACCCAAATCCACTCTTTTAATGTTAGTGTCCGCGTTTGCAGGGTATGAGGCTACCGGGAAGTGCTACCAAGCAGCTATTGGCGAGCGCTACCGTTTTTATAGCTATGGTGATGCGATGTTTATTGATTAGGTGAATGAGCATATGAAATTTACTGTCACTCACACAGAACACACCGCCCGTCGCGGGCAAATTATTTTTTCGCGCGGTATTATTGATACGCCTGCGTTTATGCCGGTAGGCACCTATGGCACGGTGAAAGCTATGTTGCCTGAAACATTAAAACAAATCGGAGCTCAAATTATTTTAGGCAATACGTATCATTTAATGCTGCGTCCTGGACCGGACATTATTGAACAGCAGGGCGGATTGCATCGATTTATGAATTGGGATAAGCCTATCCTAACGGATTCAGGTGGATTTCAAGTATTTAGTTTGAGTGAACACCGACAATTAACGGAACAAGGTGTCACATTTCGTTCACCTTTGGATGGGCGTCTTATTGAGCTGACCCCAGAACGTTCCATCCAAATGCAGAAAACATTGGGCTCGGATATTGTGATGGTTTTTGATGAGTGCACGCCGTACCCTGCCGATTATGCGACAGCTAAAACGTCTATGGAATTATCGCTTCGATGGGCAGCACGTTGTAAAGAGGAATGGAAAGAGGCTCCCGGTGCTTTATTTGGTATTGTTCAAGGAGGCATGTATTCAGACTTGCGTGAACACTCCATCACGGGATTAAAACAGATCAGTTTTGATGGATATGCCATTGGAGGTTTATCGGTAGGAGAGTCGAAGCATTTAATGTTTTCTACGTTAGAATCGGTTATCCCGTCTATGCCTACCAATAAACCTCGGTATTTAATGGGTGTTGGAACGCCCGAAGATTTAGTAGAAGGGGTACTTCGAGGCGTTGACATGTTTGATTGTGTGATGCCCACCCGTAATGCGCGCAACGGTTTGTTATTTGTGTCAACGGGCGTTATTAAAATTCGCAATGCTCGCTATAAAAATGACCCGAGCCCTCTGGATGAAACCTGTGGTTGTTATACGTGTCACCATTATTCACGCGCTTATCTTCATCATTTAGATCGCTGCAATGAAATTTTAAGCTCGATGCTCAATACCTTGCATAATTTATATTTTTATCAAAATCTTATGCGCCAATTGCGCTGGAGCCTTGAGTCGGGTACCCTATCGACATTTGCCGCACGGTTCTTAAGCCAGCGGCAGGCTCAATTGAATGAAGGAGAGTGACCATGAACTTATTATCGTTAGTCGGTATTTCAGATGCCTTAGCAGAAGCGGCTGCACCCAGTGCACAAGCCTCTCACGGAAGTTTTTTATCGATGCTGCCTATGTTGGCAGTTTTTTTGGGCGTTTTTTATTTTTTATTAATTCGTCCTCAACAAAAACGTGCTAAAGAACATCAAAAATTAATGAGCGACTTGGCGGTAGGCGATGAAGTGGTTACTGCCGGCGGTATTATAGGCAAGTTAACAAAATTGCGGGATAAACACGTTGTGGTACAAGTGTCGGAAGGAACGGAAATTGTACTGCAACGTGCGTCCGTTGCGTCTGTTTTGCCGAAGGGCACCTTGGAGACGGTTGGCTAAGGAAGTCAATGAATCGATACCCCGCATGGCGATATGTGTTGCTCGGTGCACTGATTATTCTTGCGCTTCTCTATGCATTGCCTAATATTTATGGAGAAGATCCTGCGGTTCAAGTGTCAGCGCGCGATGCGGGTTCTTTAAAGAATGTCGCTGATCGCATCACTCAAACACTGACCGCGCAACAGATTCCTTATGGCAGTATTCGCGAAGAAGGCAATTCCATTCTCGTTCGTTTTGCAGATACGACCACTCAATTAAAAGCACAAGATTTTTTAAAAGCGGCATTAGGATCCGACTATGTGATCGCCGCTAATTTAGCGCCTAAAACGCCGCAGTGGTTACAAGCGCTCGGTGCCGAACCGATGAAATTAGGGTTGGATTTGCGGGGGGGTATCCATTTCTTATTGAGCGTGGATATGGATACAATGATTAAAGAGCAAGAAGCCGCGGATGTACGGGCCATGGCCGAATTTTTACGCTCCCATCAAATTCGTTATATAAGTCTTACTCCCACTTCACCCGGTTCTATTCAAATCCGTTTTTCAACTGATACAGGGTTGAATCAGGCGGAAGGACAGCTTTCGCAAACTTTTCCAGACTATCAATTTAAAACGTTTTCGAATGGATGGTTATTGCAGGGCGTTTTAACTAAACCCGCCTTAATTAAATTACAAAATACGGCTATTGAGCAAAATATGCAAATTTTGCGAAATCGGGTCAATGCATTGGGCGTGGCAGAAGCTATTGTGGCTCGTCAGGGTGCTACGCATATCAGTGTTGATTTGCCAGGTATTCAAGACACGGCTCGTGCAAAAGAATTAATTGGTAAAGTGGCCACTATCCGCATGCAATTAGTGGATACACAACACGATCCGGAGGCGGCAGAACGAGGGGTTGTGCCCTTTGGCTCTCAACTGTATTCGTTTGACGAAAGACCTATTTTATTAAAAGAAGCCGTTATTTTGCAGGGTTCTTCCATTGGAAATGCGGCCACTATTTTAGATGAAAATGGGCGACCCGCCGTTTCCATTCGTTTAAATGGCCAAGGTGTCAATCAATTTAACCGAATTACCGGTGAAAATATTGGAAAACCCATGGCAGTGATTTACGTCGAAACAAAAACCGATAGTAAGGTGGTGAATGGAAAAATACAAACCACAGAACATCCGGTAGAACGTATTATTAGTGTGGCCACTATCCAAAGTGCCCTGGGCAATAATTTTCAAATTACGGGATTGCAATCGGTGGACTATGCTAAAAATTTAGCCCTATTATTGCGTTCTGGCGCTTATACGGCACCCGTAACCTTTGTAGAAGAGCGATTAGTGGGGCCCAGCCTCGGCGCGGCGAATATTCATAAAGGTATTTTGTCTACAGAAATTGGCTCTTTGTTAGTGATTGTGTTTATGGCGCTCTATTATCGTGTTTTTGGTTTAATTGCCGATATGGCGTTGATATTGAATATTGTATTTATTGTAGCAGTGTTATCCCTCCTGGGTGCTACGTTAACCTTGCCCGGTATTGCAGGGATTGTATTGACGGTAGGAATGGCCGTGGATGCGAATGTATTAATTAATGAACGCATTCGTGAGGAATTGCGAAATGGCACGGGAATACAGGCCAGTATTCATGCCGGTTATGAGCGGGCTTTTGCTACCATTGTGGATGCGAATGTCACTACCTTAATTGTGGCAGTCGTTTTATTTTCATTAGGCAGTGGTTCGGTGCAGGGATTTGCTGTGACATTAACCATCGGTTTATTAATGTCCATGGTCACCGCTATTTTCTTTACGCGCGCCGTCGTCAATTTAGTGTATGGTCGACGATCGATTCGTAAATTATCAATTGGGATTTAGGATGGAATTTTTTAAAACAGCTTCTGAAATTCCTTTTATGAAACAGCGAAAAATGGCGGGTATTTTTTCAGCCATTTTATTGTTGGGTTCTTTGATTGTGTTGTGTATGAATGGATTAAATTTAGGATTGGATTTTACCGGCGGTACGGAAGTGGAGGTCCATTTTTCGCAACCGGTGGATGTGAATATATTGCGTGAAAAAATAGTTCAGCAAGGTTTTTCAGAAGCCATGTTGCAGGCGTATTCAACGACAGAAGTCAATGTACGTGTGGCTCCGCATAAAGAAATAACACCCAGCGAGTTACGGGAGCGAATTTTGCAAGCGTTACCTGGCGGCACCATTGATCAGATGAATTATATTGGACCGCAGGTAGGCCAGACGTTAATGAGCAATGGTATTTTGGCGATCTTGGTCTCTTTGATAGGCACCATGATTTATATTGCGCTTCGTTTTGAATATCGATTTGCCGTCAGTGCGGCGATCGCATTAATTCATGATCCTCTTTTAATTCTCGGTATTTTTAGTTTGTTTCATTTAGAGTTTAATTTGATTGTGTTAGCGGCGGTGTTAACCGTAATTGGCTATTCATTAAATGACACAATTGTGGTGTATGATCGCGTGCGGGAAAATTTTCGTAAGCAGCGTAAGAGAACGGCTTTAGAAGTGATGGATTTATCGATTAATCAAACCTTGTCTCGAACGATCATGACATCGGGGTTGACGTTGTTAGTGGTCATTGCATTGTTCATTTGGGGTGGGGCGATGATTCATAATTTTGCGTTGGCGCTAATGATTGGGATTGTGGTAGGGACGTATTCCTCTATTTACGTAGCAGGTTCTTTAGCTATTGCCTTTGGTCTCACTCGCAAAAGCCTTCTCCCCGACAAGCGACCCATTGAAGATGCCTTACCCTAATTCTGAGGAGCTTCTGCGCACCCCCTTTTTCTAGCTTTTCACCGTGTGGTGGTATGGGCCCCTATCTTCTGCTATCCTACCGCGCACAATAGAGGTAAGAGAGCATGAATCATCCTTTTATAACCATTGCAGAAAAAGCGGCGCGGCTGGCGGGGCGGATGATGCGTCAGGCAGTTGATCGCCTGGATAAGGTGAAGATCAGTGAAAAATCGCAGAACGACTTTGTGACCGAAGTGGATCAGCGTTCTGAAGCGATGATTATCGATGCCATTCGTGAAGCCTATCCTTCCCACTCCATTTTGGGCGAAGAGGGGGGGGCAATTGCCGGCGATGAAACGCAATGGATTATTGATCCGTTGGATGGTACTGCCAATTTTATCCACGGATTTCCTCATTTTTCCATTTCCATTGCGGTTAAACAACAAGGCCGTTTAGAAGCCGCCTTAATTTATGATCCTTTGCGCGATGAGATGTTTATAGCAGCTCGTGGTAAAGGTGCGCAGCTAAATCAACGTAAGATTCGCGTCAGTCAGGTGAAAAAATTATCCGAATCTTTTTTGGGGACAGGGTTTCCCTATAAAGAAATGAAAAATTTTCCCTCGTATTTAAAAATGTTTGAAACCATCACGCCGCTCTCTTCCAATATTCGCCGCGCAGGTTCTGCGGCACTAGATTTGGCTTATGTCGCGTGTGGTCGTTTGGATGGATTTTGGGAGTATGGATTAAGCCCGTGGGATATGGCTGCAGGCATCTTATTAATTCGTGAAGCAGGCGGTATGGTGTCGGATTTTCAAGGAGGTGAAAATTATTTTGAATCAGGACAAGTCGTTGCAGGTACACCGGGCATACTAAAAGAATTACTAAAAATTATTCGTCCTTTGACTTGAAAAAATAATCTACTGTTATGCTAGATAATATACGCATCGTCTTGGTAGAAACTAGCCACCCCGGCAATATCGGGGCCACAGCGCGTGCCATGAAAAACATGGGCCTGTCGCGCTTAGTATTAGTAAATCCCAAACATTTTCCTGACCATCGTGCCACTGAACGCGCCGCAGGGGCGGATGATATTCTTAATCACGCGCACGTGGTCCACTCCCTCGAAGACGCTATTATTGATTGTCAAGCGGTTGTTGCCACCAGTGCGCGTTCACGCACCCTACAATGGCCCGTTAAATCGGTACGCGAAGCCGTTGAATGGGCTTGGGGGAAAAGTGCAGGGCAAGTGGCCATTGTTTTTGGTAATGAACAATCAGGGCTTTCCAATCAGCAATTAAGTATGGCCCATATTCATTTACAAATTCCCACAGCCGAAAATTTCAGCTCCTTAAATTTGGGCGCTGCCGTACAAGTAGTAGCGTATGAACTCTTTCAATCGGCCCTTCACAACCCCCCCCTTTGTGATAGGCCGCACACCGTTGTCAGCACAGAATTAATGGAAGGGTTTTATCACCACTTAGAAGAAACGTTACATCAAATTCAATTTTTAAATCGTGACCACCCTCGATTGTTAATGCGGCGATTACGGCGATTATTTGCACGGGCCGAAATGGACACGAATGAATTAAATATTTTGCGTGGAATTTTAAGCCAAGTGAACAAAAAATGTTCAAACAGAAATGAATCTGTTCAATAAATAACCAAATAGATAAAAAATAACTAGCTGCTAAAAATACTGTGTGGTAGTGTTCAATCTTTCGTACCGTCGGACAAGATGGGAAGTTAAGTCTCCTTCACCGGAGGAACCTGAAGCCTAAGGAGGCTAGGGAAGTTGTCACAGACCTTAAACCGCTAAAAGCCAGCTTTTCCCGCTGGCTTTTTTATATCCTTGCCCGCCTCTTTGCCTGTGTATATAGTCCCTGGGTATGAAAACGATTTATCTTGATTACATGGCCACAACGCCTGTGGATCCCCGTGTGGCGGCTAAAATGCAGCGCTATTTGACGGTGGAAGGGGCCTTTGGAAATCCCGCCTCTCAGCATTCCTACGGCTGGGAAGCCCAGGAAGCAATTGAAGAAGCCCGTCAACAAGTAGCCCAAGCCATTCACGCAGAATCCAAATCCATTGTATGGACCTCCGGCGCTACGGAGGCTATTAACTTAGCGTTGAAAGGGGCGGCTGATTTTTACCAACGCAAAGGCAAGCATATTATTACGTGGGCCACCGAGCATTCGGCGGTGCTTAATGTGTGTGGTTACTTAGAATCTCAAGGGTTTGAAGTCACGTATTTAAAACCGCACCCTAATGGATTAGTCGATTTGAAAGTTCTAGAGAAAGCGTTGCGAAACGAGACGGTGTTGGTCTCAGTGGCGCAGGTCAATAATGAAATAGGGGTGATTCAAGATATTGCGGCCATTAGCCAACGTGTTCATGAGAAGGGCGCATTACTTCATGTCGATGCTGCACAATCGGTGGGAAAAGTGGCCATAAATGTTCATGTCATGGGAGTGGATTTACTGTCATTGTCCGCTCACAAAGCGTATGGACCGAAAGGAATAGGCGCTTTATATCTCCGTCAGCAACCCCGTGTGCGATTAACCCCACAAATACAAGGGGGAGGTCATGAAAACGGAGTACGGGGTGGAACTTTACCGACTCATCAAATTGTAGGCATGGGAGCAGCGTTAGCATTAGCTGAAAAAGAACGCGAAGCCGAGGTCCCACGTATTATGCAGCTTAGGAATTATTTGTGGGAGGGTTTGCAAAAACTCGAGGGTATTTATTTAAATGGTGATTGGGAACATCGTGTTGCCCATAACCTAAATATTAGGGTGGAGGGTGTGGAAGGCGAAACATTGTTAACAGCATTGCATTCGCTAGCCTTGTCTTCCGGCTCTGCTTGTAATGCGGTTACGCACGAGCCTTCACACGTGTTATTGGCGTTAGGATTAAATCGCCTCGAAGCGGATCGGGCGATTCGTATTTCGTTAGGACGTTTTACTACGTCAGAAGAAATTGAGTTCGCATTAGAACAAATGACCACACAAATTCAACGTTTGCGTAACATTAGCGGATATTCCTAGTGATGAAATATTCCGAACAAACGCTTTATTATTTTCATCACACCTTGCATGCAGGGCAATTCAATTCTTCGGAAGGAAATATTATTTCCGTTCAAGCACAATCCAAAACTTCTTCCGATCAAATTTATTTTTATTTGAAAATAGTAAACAACTCTATTCAAAAAATAAACTACCAAGCTTCCGGTTCAGTAGCCCTTATCGCGTGTGCAGAATATCTTTCCACTCAATTAGAGCAGCAGTCTATTTCTGCATTAAAAGAATTAAATGAGAAAAAAATAATGCAAGCTTTGTTGCTTAACGAACGGTATAAACCCACTGTATTATTAGTTTTACAGGCTTTAAACAATATTAGCCAATTACCGTCAAGAGATGATTGAATCCTTGCTCTTCAAAATACGACTTTAATCGAATTGTTTCCTTGGCATCGGATAAAGGGCCTACTTGCACACGATAAAGCGGTGTATTCCAATGAGACAACGTTTGAATGCGAATAGGAAAATTAACAGTTTTTTGTAATCGCTGCTGAAGTTCTTGAGCGGTATCCAGTTTAGTAAACGCGGCGAGTTGCAAGTAAATCGCTTGAGCCTTAGTTTTAACAGAAGGTTTTTCAGCAGATGTTGGAGAAGAGGGAGTATTGTCTGCTAAAAGTGGCGCTCCTGGCGTAATCGCGCGCACTTCCACTAAAGCTGTGCCTTTATTCGCAAATCCTAATTTACGCGCAGCCGCGTAAGAAACATCCATCACGCGGTCAGAAGCAAAGGGTCCGCGATCATTCACTTTTACCACCACGGTGTGTCCATTTTCTAAATTCGTTATTTTCACAAAAGAAGGTATCGGTAGCGTCCGAGAAGCGGCGGTCATACCAAACATATCATAAGGCTCACGAGAAGAAGTTAACTGTCCGTGAAATTTCGTGCCGTACCAGGACGCGATGCCACGCTTGAGGTAACCTTGGGCACTGTCTAACACATAGTAACGATGGCCGTAAACAACATAGGAGTCTGGATTGCCGTATCGACTTTTGGGGAGGCTGCGAGGTATAGCATTCGGTATATTGCTCGCATCAATATCAAAGGGCGGAGGACCGTCTTTTTGAAGGCTACTACACGCGGTTAAAATCAGTATTAGAGTGCCTAAAAGGCTAGGCTGAAGGTAAGATGTGTGCTTTCGCAATTCCATAACTTCCTTTTTCCTAAAGTAGCATGGATAATTGTAGCAAAGGGCTTTTAATTTTGCCCTTTTTCTTGGATTTTCGCGTAGCGAGATCCAGGCTACTTCTTATAAACGTATGGATAGGATAGGGCGATTTGATATGAATAACAAGATTATTTTTGGCTTGCATGCCGCCCAAGCGGCAATGGAGAAACAAACCGAGAACATTGAGACGTTGTGGATTCAAGATTCTCGCCACGATGAACGAGTCAATGAAATCCTTCAATGGGCCAAACGCAAAGGCATTCCGGTTCAAATGCTGTCACGACAAGCACTCGATCAACACACGCATCAAGCCGTACATCAAGGGATTGTCGTTGTGTTAAAAGGCAATAAAGAATATAGCGAAAAAGATTTAGTTTCTCTGATAGAGTCTGCAGCGCCTAATGTATTGTTGTTGATTTTAGATGGTGTACAAGACCCTCATAATGTGGGCGCTTGTTTGCGGACAGCCAATGGACTAGGCGTTAATGCCGTGATTGCCCCGAAAGATAAGTCTGCGGGTTTGACGCCTACCGCGCGTAAAGTAGCGTGCGGCGCTGCGGAATTAACGCCTTTTATCACCGTGACGAATTTGGCTCGTACCTTAAAATACTTGAAAGAGCAAGGTGTTTGGTTGATAGGGTTGGAAGGAAAAGCAGAGCAGTTTTTGCACCAACTCGATTTAAAGGGATCGTATGCCTTAGTCATGGGCAATGAAGGCCAAGGGTTACGGCATCTGACGCGAGAGCATTGCGATTACTGGGCAAAATTGCCATTACAAGGCGGCATTGAGAGTTATAA
>DATDVD010000026.1:0-4781 GCA_035290065.1 Coxiellaceae bacterium
TCCAAATCACACCGTTCATCGGGGTTATCCAAATTAATGGTAGGCGGGGCTATCTGATCCCGAATAGCGAGTATGGAAAAAATGGCTTCCACCGATCCTGCTGCCCCTAACATGTGGCCAGTCATCGATTTCGTGGAACTAATGGCTACTTTATAAGCATGCCCATGAAAGGCTTTTTTAATCGCATGGGTTTCCGTGGGATCATTAGCCTCCGTTGAGGTACCATGCGCATTGATATAATCCACTTGCTCGGGTTGAAGATGGGCATCTTTCAAGGCATTTTTCATACACATGGCAGCGCCTCTGGCATCCGGATCCGGTAAGGTAATATGGTAGGCATCATCGCTCATACCAAAGCCCACTAATTCCGCGTAAATGCGAGCGCCTCGCGCTTTAGCATATTCCAGCTCTTCCAGTTGTAACACCGCCGCTCCTTCAGCCATCACGAAACCATCTCGATCACGATCGAACGGACGGCTCGCTTTTTCGGGCTCGTCGTTACGAGTGGATAATGCACGGGCTGCTGCAAATCCACCTAATCCTAAACGACTAGAAGAAGACTCCGTACCACCGGCTAGCACCACATCCGCATCCCCATACTGAATCATGCGCATCGCATAACCCACGTTGTGGGTGCCCGTGGTACACGCCGTAACAATGGAAATATTAGGACCTCGAAACTTAAACTTAGACGCAATTAAACCTGACGCCATATTGATAATGCCACCGGGAATAAAAAACGGTGAAATTTTACGGGGCCCTCCTTCCAATAAGGCCTCATGGCATTTTGCAATTAATGGCAGGCCTCCCATTCCCGAACCAACTGCCACTCCGGCACGATCACCATCCAAAGTTTCCAAATTCAACTGGCTATCGTTAATGGCTTCCTGAGCGGCTGCCATGGCTAAGTGCACAAAACGATCAAATCGTTTGGTATCCTTGAGTGTCATCGCAATTTCAGGGTCAAAATTCAACACCGGTCCACAAATTTTTGTGCTTAAATCACTGGTTTCAAACCAATCGATTCGTCTGACGCCACTTTTTCCTTTCAAAATAGCATCCCACGTGATTGGAACTGTGGTGCCCAGAGGCGTTACCGCACCTAAACCTGTTATGACCACCCGTCTTTTCATGCTTACTCGCTAGCAGTTTCTTCTTTGGCTCGTTCGTTGATATAATCAATTGCTTGTTGAATCGTCGTGATTTTTTCAGCTTCTTCATCCGGAATTTCTGTTTCAAATTCCTCTTCCAATGCCATCACTAATTCAACCGTATCCAATGAATCAGCGCCCAAATCATCTACAAACGACGCATCGTTTGTTACTTCGTCTTCTTTCACGCCTAATTGTTCAATCACAATTTTCTTCACGCGTTCTTCGATAGATGCCATAAATTTCCTCTCATTGTTTGAATATCTTATCCCCGCTCTAGCACAAGACAAGGGCCTGTGCCAAAGACCCTAGATTTTATTTAAAAGTGTGGAAGTTGCAAGTAGTATTTGCCACTTAGGGCATGTACATGCCGCCATTCACATTTAATGTCTCACCGGTAATATAAGAAGCCAGGGGGGAGGCTAAAAATTGAACGGCATAGGCCACTTCCAAAGGATCTCCAATTCGCCGCATCGGAATCATGGCATAAATGGCTTCTCGCTGCTTTTCTGTTAGTGCGTTGGTCATATCGGTATCAATAAAACCGGGTGCCACTGCATTCACGGTAATACCATAACCCGCCACTTCTTGTGCCACTGATTTGGTAAACGCCACTACCCCCGCTTTTGCGGCACTATAATTAGATTGACCAAAATTGCCCGTTAATCCCACCACGGAGGCAATATTAATGATTCGTCCCCATTTGGCTTTCACCATCGGCTTAAGGCACGCGCGAGTGACACGATACACGGAATTTAAATTCGTGTTGATGACCTCATCCCATTGCTCAGGTTTCATTCGTAAGATAATGTTGTCACGCGTAATAGCCGCATTGTTCACTAAAATCGTGGGCGCTTCATAGCGGGTTTGAATCGTAGACAACACCTGTTCAATAGCCATGGGTTCACACACATTCAGCGTTATCCCTAAACCAGAAAACCCCTGTTCTGCTAAATAAGCGCTGATTTTTTCAGCTCCTTCTTCCGTAGTAGCTGTCCCTACCACGGTCGCGCCCGCTCGTCCCAATTCTAGCGCAATGGCTCGCCCAATGCCTCGACTTGCGCCTGTAATCAGTGCTACTTTGCCTGCTAAACTCATGCGTTTTCCTCCACTTGCTGGACTGCTTGCTCTAACGTTTCGGGAGAATGAATGGATTCGGTAATAATAGCCGCATCGATACGTTTATTTAATCCCGCTAATACTTTACCCGGCCCACATTCAATAAAATTTTTAACACCCTCTTTTATCATGCTTTGAATGGTTTCTACCCAGCGAACAGAATGGGTCAACTGGATAATCAACGCTTGTTTAATTGCCTCAGGTGTTTGATGGGATTCCACATCGGCATTATGAATCACAGGAATTTGCGGTGTTTTAATTTCAATGGAAGCCAAATCACGCGCCAATTGCTCCGCTGCCGGTTGCATTAATAGACAATGAGAGGGCACACTCACCGGAATAATTTTTGCGAGTTTTGCACCCGCTGTTTTTGCTAATTCAATGACGTAATTCACGGCTACCGTTTCACCTGCCACAACCACTTGACCGATCGAATTGAAATTAGCTGGCGAAACGATGCCCATGTCTTTCGCTTCTTTGCACAACGATTCTACCTGGGTATCTTCCAACCCGAGAATCGCTGCCATTGCCCCTTGTCCTGGTTTCACAGCCTGTTGCATATAGCGGCCTCGATTCGCCACCAATTTTACGGCATCGCGAAACGATAATGCACCCGCACAAACCAGCGCTGAAAATTCTCCCAAACTATGACCTGCTAAAACAGTGGGTGTGGTACCTCGCCTATCTTTCCAGCATTGCCATAGAGCGATTTCGGCTGTTAACAATGCGGGTTGGGTGTATTCAGTTTGATTAAGTTTTTCAATGTCGTGTTGCGTTATATGCCAGAGATCGTATCCCAGTATCTCACTCGCTTCTTGAAATAAAGCAGTTACTAAAGCGGACTGTTCCGCTAATTCGCGCAACATGCCGAGTTGCTGAGATCCCTGGCCTGGAAAAATAAAAGCCAATTTTTTAGCCATAGAAAGAATTCCTGTTAATAGCGAATTAACGCAGAACCCCACGCGAATCCAGCCCCAAAGGCTTCCAATAAAAGAGTTTCTCCGCGTTTAATTTGTCCCCGGCGAATAGCCACATCCAGGGCCAACGGAATAGAGGCAGCAGACGTATTTCCATGATTGTGCACCGTCAATACTACTCGCTCCATGGGTAATCCTAATCGTTTCGCTGCCGCCGTAATAATACGTAAATTGGCTTGATGGGGAATTAACCAATCCACATCGGATTTTTGCAAACCGGCTTTTTCAACAGCACGATCAACCATATCACCCAATTGCAGGACAGCAATTTTAAATACTTCATTGCCTTCCATATTCACGTAACTAGGGCCGTGGTACTCCCACAAATTATTTTCGGCATACAATAAATGAGTGTAAGTAGCATCCGCGTGAATATCGGCTATTAAAATACCAGGTTCTGTAGCCGCTCGTAATACCACTGCACCTGCTCCATCTCCAAATAGCACACACGTTGAGCGATCGTTCCAATCCACCAAACGAGACAGCGCATCCGCTCCAATCACTAAAATAGTTTTATACGTGTTGTTACGAATAAATTGATCAGCCACCGACAAACTGTAAATAAAACCTGAACACGCCGCATTTAAATCAAACGCGGGCACGCCGGGTAAATTTAAGGTTTTTTGAACATAACATGCCGTTGAAGGAAATAATTTATCAGGCGTTGCAGTGCCTACAATAATAAGATCAATTTCCTCTGGAGAAATCCCTGCCGCCTCAATGGCCTGTCGCGCCGCTTGAACTGCCATCGAGGAGGTACTTTCGCCAGGCCCAATAATATGACGTTCTTTAATACCGACGCGTTTCATAATCCATTCGTCGGTCGTATCCACCATTTTTTCCAGATCGGCATTCGTTAAAATTTTTGAGGGTAAATAGGAACCTGTTCCGGCAATTTGGCTAAACGTCATGGGTTACCATTTCCTTCGAAAGCAATGCCTAATTTTTTACGAATTAATTGAGGCACATTGCGACGCGCTTGTTTAATCGCCTCCTCAATGGCAATGGAAAAAGCCATTTCATCAGCAGAACCGTGGCTTTTAATCACCGTGCCATTTAAACCAATCAACGTAGCACCGTTTCGTCTACGAGGATCAATACGTTTGACTAATCGGCGTAAAATAGGGCGAATAAAAAAAGCGCCCATTTTCGTATAAAAACTGCGCGTGAACTCTTCTTTTGCTGTGTTCGCAATTAAACGTGAAATACCCTCACACGCTTTTAACATGACATTACCGACAAATCCATCGCACACGATAACATCCACCGTGCTGTCAAAAATAGCATTTCCTTCCACAAATCCTACGTAATTAACAATATTAGATTGAGTGAGCAATTCCGCTGTTTTTTTCACTTGCTCATTACCTTTGATTTCTTCTTCACCGACATTCAGCAAACCAACCGTTGGATTTTGAATATTGTCTGCTTCTGCCAATACCGAACCCATCACGGCAAATTGATACAATTGTTCGGCGGTGGTATCGACGTTGGCACCTAAATCCAGTACACGCGTTTCGTGATTCGAACGACGTCC
>DATDVD010000027.1:0-11310 GCA_035290065.1 Coxiellaceae bacterium
GTTTCCACTTCTTGCTCTGCTAAACCTCGTAACTCTTTATCGCTCTCCTCCAACATCGCGTAAGCAGAAGCTAAATCATGCTCATTTTTCTCATAGGCACGAAAACATTTTACCACCGGTTCAATTTGCGCATATTCTTTATTAAAGGCACGGTATTTCGTTTGATCTGCAATAACTCCAGGATCAGCGATCAACCCTTCTAATTCTTGGTAACGTCGATTCAGTGTGGTGAGTTTTTGTTTAAACGAATCTTTCACTCTAATCCCAATAAATCTTTTAATTGTTCCAATTGCTCCACATTGGCATCATACAAAGCTTCACGAATTTTCATGGTGGGACGGTGCATCATTTTATTACTAATAGAATGCGCCAAATAGGACAGAATGGCTTTCGGGTCTTCCCCTCGCTGAATTTGAGTATAGGCTTTTTCTAACGCATCGTCTCGTACTTTTTCAACCCGTCGCCGAAAAGCAGCAATCATGGTATTCGCATGCAACAGTTGTAATCGCTGCATATAATGCATCGCCTCTAATTCAATAATGGCTTCTGCTTGCTTAGCTGCTTCCACGCGTGATTTTAAATTTTCTTGAACGATATGCTGAAGATCATCCACATTGTAAAGATACACATCTTTTAATTGCCCCACTTCTTTTTCAATATCTCTTGGCACCGCCAAATCTATCATTAAGAGGGGCTTGTGCTTACGTTTTTTCATCGTGCTCTCTACTAATCCTTTGCCAATAATAGGCAATTGACTGGCGGTGGCGGTAATAACAATATCCACGTCTTTTAAATGTTCCATAATATCGCCAATGCGAATTGCTTGCGCACCAAACACATGAGCCATCAAGCGTGCTTTTTCAAGCGAACGATTGGCCATTATTAATTGCTTAACCCCTTGTGCACGCAAATGAGTCGCCACTAATTGAATGGTTTCACCCATTCCAACCAACAACACTTTATTTTTCTGAATGTCACTGAAAATTTGTTTAGCCAATTGTATGGCGACATAGGCCACGGAAATCGGATTAGCACTAATCTCGGTATTAGAACGAACGTGTTTAGTTACTGAAAATACCGACGGAAATAAATATTTAAACTGATGGCCCACACTGCCTGCATGACACGCCGTTTGATAGGCCTCTTTTAATTGGCCTAAAATTTGTGGCTCTCCTAACACCATGGAGTCCAAACCTGTGGCTAATCGCATTAAATGTTTCACCGCATCGTAATCATGGTAGAGGTATTGGGATTTTTGTAGGATAGAGAAATCCACGGGGTATTGTTGCGCTAGCCACCGGGGAATTAACTCGGGCATTTGAGTGATGGCATACACTTCGGTGCGATTGCAGGTGGATAACAACACGGCTTCATTAACGGCCGGCTGATGCACTAAGTTTTTCAATAAACGCGCATAATCCGACACCGGAATATTCATTTTTTCCCGTATATCCAACGAAGCCGTGCGATGATTAAGACCAAAGGCATATAGCATGGCGGTATGATAGCACAGGGTCCAGGGAAGAGGCAGATCCCCTCAATTACCGTAGGGGCAGAGCGTGCTCTGCCCGGGCGGAATTTAAATCTTGTGCGGCGTTCTGGGCAGACCACGGTCTGCCCCTACGGGGTAGGAGCGCTGGAGTGTAACGAGATCCAAGCCACGGCAATGGGCGACTTTAGGCAAAATAGTGAAAATTCCAATCGCCCGTCAACGTGGGTGGCGCTTCTACCAACACTTCCTTCGGATCATGCCGATAGCGATGACGTATTTCGGCGCGATTCTTCTGAACCGCATCGGTCGAATACCGTTCCGCCTTATGGCAGACATTATGATCATCCGTACACGGCAAGCTGTCCGCCCAAGCCGATACATGAAAAACCAGTAAAACCGATAAGGCCACACCGGCCATTAATCGTATTATCCACTGGGTCATTTTCATGATTAACCTCCTTGTTAATCCCAAAAAAAACCCTCTTTTCGTAGGGGGTAAAGAACAGTATAGTCCATTTTTTCCCAATTTCCGAAATAAATTACTTTTTAAAACATATAGTTACAGTACTACTCGGGAGACTTTAAGGTTCGGCCCAAGGTTGCTATAGTAAAAGCCATGCTTAAACTGCTTTTCACCTTATTAATAGTCAGCTTAGCCGCCTGCTCGACGCTCCCTTCCTCCCGCTCTTTTCAATCCATCCCTCCCCCTGAGCGACAGCACCAGCTGGCGGCTCTTCAAGAATGGTCCAATTGGGGGGTCTTAAGCCTACAAAATCGCTCGCAATCATTGATCGCCAGTTTTCGCTGGAACCAGCAGGATAAGGCTTACCATATTCAATTAGATGCCGCCCTTAACGTAGGCGCTATTACGATTGAAGGCGAGCCTGGCCACGTCCTCTTGCGCGAATCGGCAAAACAATTTTATCGTGCCACCTCGCCCGAGGCGTTAATGGCTCAACAACTCGGATGGTACCTGCCCATCTCCCCTTTGCAATTTTGGATTCGCGGCTTACGCGCGCCAGGAACAGCGCAAGCCGACTATGATGAATACGGACATTTAAAGACCTTGCACCAAGAGGGCTGGACGATTGAATACGCCGATTATCAAAGCGTGGGGGGAGTGGATTTACCGCAAACCCTTCAGCTGTCTCAAGCCCCTATGCACGTAAAAATCCGCATTAAAAATTGGCACCTTAGCTCACCCACATCTCCTTGACAGCGGTAAGGCATCTCATCACAATACAGCCTCCCAAAACATGAGGTGTTGGGGTGTCGCCAAGCGGTAAGGCACTGGGTTTTGATCCCAGCATCCGTAGGTTCGAATCCTACCACCCCAGCCAATTCAAAAGGTGTTGTGTGGTAAAGGAAAACGGTAACATTAAAATTTTTAGCGGGAATGCTAACCTTCCACTGGCTGAACGTGTCGCCAACCACCTAAAACTCCCTCTCGGTAATGCCAGCATTGGCCGTTTCAGTGACGGTGAAATTATGATTGAAATTAATGAAAATATTCGCGGCCGCGATATTTTTATTATTCAATCCACCTGTTCCCCCATCAATGACAACTTAATGGAATTAATCATTATGGCGGATGCCTTTATGCGCGCTTCTGCGACCACTATTACGGCCGTCATTCCTTATTTTGGTTATGCACGCCAAGATCGACGCGTCCGATCGTCGCGAGTTCCCATTACGGCCAAAGTAGTCGCCGATATGTTGACTTCTGTTGGCGTTTCGCATGTCTTAACGGTGGATTTACACGCCGATCAAATTCAAGGCTTTTTTAATATCCCCGTGGATAATATTTACGCCAGCATGGCGATGTTTGAAGAGCACCCACCTTCTAATAAAAAAGATCCTATCGTGGTCTCACCCGATGTAGGCGGCGTTGTCCGCGCTCGAGCTATTGCTAAACGATTAAATGACACAGAATTAGCCATTATTGATAAACGCCGTCCCGAAAAAAATAAAGCCCAAGTGATGCATGTGATTGGGGATGTAAAAGATCGTGACTGTATTATTGTGGACGACATTGTGGATACAGCAGGCACATTATGCAAAGCTGCTAGCGCCTTAAAAGAAAACGGTGCGGCCACGGTAACGGCTTACTGCACCCATCCCGTTCTTTCCGGCAACGCCATTCAAGCCATTGAACAATCGGATTTGGACAAAGTCATTGTAAGCGATACTATTCCCCTCACACCCCAAGCACAACAATGCCAAAAAATCCAACAAATCTCTATCAGCTCTCTGATTGCCGAAACCTTGCGGCGCGTCGTCGATAAGCAATCCGTCAGCTCGATGTTTCTCTAATTTGAGAGTTTCTATTTGTATTCTATAATTATTAGGCAATCATGAGTGTATTGAATGGGGGGCTCAACATGAGAAAATTTTTCTACTCTTTAATATTCTTAGGAACAGCAGGCGTTGTATCGACTGCGCTTGCCTGCGAAGCACCCGCAGGCCTTTGTACTAATGGGGTGTACTGTATGACGTTTTGTAATGAAACCTCTTCGCCTATTGTTTTAACCGTTGGATCCCACGAATGGATTGATACCCCCATTCAATTCACGTCTGGCTCTAACACCTCGACTCAAACTTCCTATACGCTTCCAGCAGGCTCCTCTTCCAATCCAACTTCAGTAACAGCCAATTATAAAATACATTATCCTCACCCAAGTGATTGTGTGTTTGATAATCATACGGGCCACTTATCCATTTGTATTAACTCTTCTAGTTGCGCTACCTATGCACAAGCTTCCTACGCTTTAGAAAATAAGGTGGGTCATAGCGGTTGCGTCAATCAAGGATCCACTTATTCACTGACTCAATCTTCTCAATCTTCGATGAGAATCCAAGAGGAAGGCAACACTTATACCATTACTTCTCCTTAATGGCTTATTCATTCCAACCACTAAGGGGCTCAGCCTAGAAGCCTCTTTTACCTCAAAAACACTGGCATTCTGTTGGAAAATAGGTAAAAGACAAGGGATTGTATTGATTAATAAGAAGAGTCCTCCTCTGTAATGTTTTCAATCTCTTTCAAGTAATTTTGTTTTGTACTGATTTTTTTGCCTGTACGTTTTTCTAAATCTTTTCGCGCCTTTCCTGCAACTTCACCTCCTTCCTGAGCTGCTTCTTTATTCTCTGGAAAGCCTTCAGCATTTTTATGCCAAGCAATTTCTGTGGTAGAGGCTTCTCCCAGCATCGTAAAAATTAACTCTAAACCTGTCATATGATCCCGTAAATTTTCATGCTTTAGATGTTTAAATTTTTTATATTCTTCCGTGAGTTCGTCTCGAAGGGCCATACCTCGCAAGCGTTTTTCGATCCACACATCGCTATATCCCTTAGCTCGATAAAGATAATACATCCGTTGATTGGCTAATTCAGGGTTTTCAATTTCTTGTACGCGCTCATAGCCCACCTTAGCTAGCCAACGTTTAAAAGGTTCTGCTTTAGGGGAAGGAATGGATTGAATAATTCGAAATAAAGTTTCTGTATTAGCGGCATCAGTCAACCTCACTTTATTATCGGCTGCTTTCATTTTCAACTGTCCGATTTTTTCGGACACTTCACTTTTTTCTTGATTAACCAATTGATTTTTTAAATCAGACCAATATTTTCGAGGTCGAGCGGTTTCCGTTAAACTTTCTATAATGTCTATAATTGAGAACCACCACTCTCCCTGATGAAATACTCGCCGAATGTTTTTGCCTTTAAAAACAACGAGAGTCGTTTCCATAGCTTCTCCTTCTAAATTGTTCTACTTATGTACTCTACCGAAAAAATAATTTTAGGGCAATACCAGGATGCGCTTTCTTCAAAACACTGGCATTCTGTTGAAAAATAGGTAAAATGCGGCGTCTATTTGACTATTGAGGGCTAGGCGTTTTGAAGCGTCTCCCCCAAGTTTTTGAAAGATGAGGAAAAACCATGTCAACCGCTGCTGATTTTATTATTAAAGCCGAACCCCGTACCATAAAAGGCAAAGCCCAAGCGCGCCGTATGCGCCGCACAGCAGAAATGGTGCCTGGTGTTATTTATGGTGCTCATCAAGAGCCTCAATCCATTCAAATTCCTCACAACGATTTATATTTAGCCTTGCAACACGAAGCCGTGTTCTCGCACATCTTAACGCTTAAAGTAGGCGATAAAGAAGAAAAAGTCATTTTAAAAGATTTACAACGCCATCCCGCTAAACCCAAATTGATGCACATTGATTTTATGCGTATTAATATGAAAGAAAAATTAACCATGACAGTACCCATTCACTTTGAAGGTGAACACGATGCGCCTGGCGCTCAAGATGGCGGTGTGATTCATAAAAACGTCAGTGAATTGGAAATTCGTTGCTTACCAACCCATTTGCCAGAATATATTGCAGTGAATATGTCGACATTAGGCATGGAAGAATCCATTCACTTATCCGATCTTCAATTACCTCAGGGCGTTGAATTAACCGCACCTGTCGATGAAGAATACAATCCTATTTTAGTGGCAATCCATATGCCACATGAAGAAGTGATTGAAGAAAGCGCACCGGAAGCGCCTGTGATAGAAACGGAAGAAGCGGAAGGCGGTGAGCCTAAAGCCGAAGGTAGCGAAGGTGCAGAATCCTAAGGAGTTCACGTGTCAGGGATTCGACTGATCGTTGGCCTCAATAATCCCGGCGCGCAGTATGAAAAAACGCGTCATAATGCAGGCGCGTGGTTTGTTTCTCAATTAGCCCATCAAATCGGCGCTGTTTTTTCCGAGGAATCCAAATTTTTTGGTTCCATTACCAAAGGTTCGATCGAACAACAGCCCGTTTATTTATTACTTCCCCAAACGTTTATGAACTTGAGCGGTCAATCCGTATTGGCCGTAGCACAATTTTATAAAATTCCTTCACAAGAAATTTTAATTGTTCATGATGAAATTGATTTTCCTGCGGGCACCGTACGTTTAAAATTGAGTGGCGGTGCAGGCGGTCATAATGGTATTCGCGATGTCGCGTCTCGCTTATCGACCCCTGATTTTTGGCGACTGCGAATTGGGGTGGGGCATCCGGGTAACAGTAGCCAAGTAGAAAGTTATGTGTTACAAAAACCGACGGCTGATCAACAACGCGATATTGATTACGCCATTGAACAGAGCTTATCTATTATTCCCGACTTGATTCAGGGAAATTTTGAAGAGGCTATGTTAAAACTGCATTCGGAATAAAAATAGGAGAGGTAATGATGAAACGGATATTTATTCGATCATTAGGAATGGTTGTTTTATTTTCTACTGGAAGTGCGCTTTCTCAAATGCTTTGTCCTGCTTCTTTCTTGCAGCAACAAAATGCTGGAGCAGAAAGTATTATCATTCAAAACAACACTAATATATCGGTAGGTATCTATTGGATAAGTGGTAATAATCTTTCTCCCGAGGTGGCTCCGTGGATAGGAGCGGGATATCCCGGCACTCCGATTAGTACATCTTACAACAGCCCTACCTATATCCCATCAGGAGCGGGTGTTTCTGCTAATTTTGCACCGGCGTGTTCTTTAGTGTGCACTATACATAAAGATCGCAAAGGCTATCCCGAACCTCCTCCGCCCGCTACTGTCACGCTAGGAATCGTTCTGCCAAGCCCATCCCGTTATGACCCTCTTCCTGCTATTTATCCGGTACAGACCACCCTACAAGCGGAATCGAGTACCATAGAAAACGAGCATTGTATATTAGGGCCATTGAATATAAAGGTGAGCTCTCCCAATGGACCCGCGCCGAGTTTTATTACCGTCAATTCAGGAAACGGAACGATTATTATTAATCAACCTCCCACCTAAATGGGAGATATTGCTTAGGCAGCAACTGGTCTTGCAACTGGTCTTGCAACAGCCCCACCGCCAACGCCTTCTGTTGGAGGCACAGATTTTGCTCCTGTTGCAGCTTGAGCTACATCATTCATTCTGCAATATAACTGCACCATACGAATAATCGTGTCGCCCGAGGGAATATTAGCGCATTGAATAAGTTCCTGTTTAACATGAACTTTTTTAATCGCTCCTTGGCTATCCACGCTATCTATTGTCATTTGATTTTCTGCGGTTTCTTTACCACCACCACGTCTATAACAGCCTTCCCAGTGCATAAAATATTGAGTAGGACGTTTATTCACATAAAGACCTAGGGCTATAGCAAGCAACAATAGTCCTGCTGCTACACCCACAATACTGCCCCAAACCGCTACAGGAGCATGACCTATAAAGCACAGAGTCGGAAAGATAATGATAATAGTTACACACATGATAGGTGTCACGATACAGGGCATTTTCTCACCCCAAAAAGCATAGGCTCGAGCTCCATTGGCTATTCGCGCCATAACTTGAGAATTAAGAGGACCACCCCATTGATAGTCACTCTCAAAATCATATCCCCAACCCTCTGGTCTATCCGGCTGCCAACGCCAACTTGGCATGTTACCGGCTAAGATTTTAATCAACGCATTGGGAAGGGTGTGTTGGAAGAAATTGAGATCAACGCTTTCACTTGCTACTGCTGCTTCAGCTGCTACCCGAGCTTTTAATGCTTCATAGTCCGCTAATTCTTGTTCAACTGTTTGAATGATGTTGTCATAAGGCGTCACTGAATTTACGGTAGCCTGGACGGTAAAGGAGGTGGGTTTTGGAATAGAGGCTACTAGTACGTCTAGCAATTGACCTTCGAGAGCTCTCCCCATTTGCCTCTGCAAATAGGAGGTTCTTTCACTTTTCAAAACTTCCAAACGCACTTGTTTTCGATTCATTAACAACGCCATTAATAAATATAACTCTTTTAAATGGCGTTGAGCCAGCTGGCTATATTCCTCTTGTGCACTCAATCGCGGAGTTTGGAAAAATAATGTCATGCGAGTTACCTCAATATTTAGCGTCAGCACTCACAAATAAGGTAACAGAAAATTATTAAAATAACCTTAAGGGCCTATTTCTCATTCATAAAAAACTCAGTAGGAGCGCCCCCCTAATCCTCTTTCTTTCAGGAGGAGGGATTTACTTCTAATAATGGCTTACGCCTTGCAACAAAGCCCTGAAAACAGTAGTCTTGGCCCTTTTAACAGCTGAGAAAACTATGGGATTTAAATGTGGAATTGTAGGCCTGCCCAATGTGGGGAAATCGACGTTATTTAATGCGCTCACAAAAGCGGGTATTGAGGCGGCGAATTATCCATTTTGCACCATTGAACCTAATGTGGGCATTGTACCCATGCCCGATGCTAGGCTCGATAAAATTGCAACCATTGCGCAATCGAAAGAAACGATTCCCACGGTTATGCAATTTGTCGACATTGCGGGCTTAGTGGCTGGCGCTTCTAAAGGAGAAGGGCTGGGCAATCAATTTCTCGCGAATATCCGTGAAACACAAGCCATTGCCCATGTGGTGCGTTGTTTCGATAATGATGACGTGACGCACGTAGCGGGGCGCGTCAATCCAGTGAGTGATATTGAAACCATTGACACTGAACTCGCTCTCGCGGATTTAGATACCGTGGATAAATCGTTGTTACGCTACGCCAAGCAAGCACGCGCCGGCGATAAAGACGCTAAACTTCGCTATGCACTTTTAGAAAAATGCAAAGCACAGTTAGAACAAGGACGACCGGCACGCGCCTTGGTTCTGAATGAAGAAGAGCGCGAAGCATTAAATTCTTTACAATTGTTAACAGCAAAACCGGTGCTCTATATCGCTAATGTGGATGAAGCGGGTTTAAATGGAAACGCGTATTTAAACGCTGTGCAAGACCACGCGGCCCAAGAAGGTGCAAAAGTAGTGCCTATTTGTGCTGCCATTGAAGCAGAAATTGCGGAATTATCCGCGGATGATCAAAAAGAATTTTTAGAAAGCATTGGATTAGAAGAACCCGGTTTAAACCGTGTAATTCGCGCAGGTTATGAATTACTCAATTTACAAACATATTTTACCGTAGGACCTAAAGAAGCACGAGCATGGACTATTCCCAAAGGCGCTACAGCGCCACAAGCAGCCGGTGTCATTCATACGGATTTTGAGAAAGGATTTATTCGTGCAGAAGTCATCACATATGAAGACTTTGTTCAATTTAATGGCGAACAAGGCGCTAAAAATGCCGGGAAATTGCGGTTAGAAGGAAAAGAGTATATTGTGCGTGATGGCGATGTTATGCACTTTCGATTTAATGTTTAATCTTCTACAAGGAAGTCACTATGTTTAGAAACCCTACTTTCTTTAAACCCGCCGCTTCAGCAGTACCGCTGCCCTTAGAGCTCTCAGCAGAAGATTTTCCGTCGAGAGAAACACTGGCAGCTCATCCTCCTACTTGGTATGTGCATCGTTCTGCGCGTATTCGAGATATTATGACAGGCTGGTGGAGAAGTGGCCCAGACGATCCTAAAACCATGGAAGGTGCTTCTATTACACAGATAGCTCACAGAACCACTAACGTTTTATTTGCCAATATGAGACTGGATGGGCCTTCTCGACGGGAATTCCACAATTTTAAATATGATAAAAAAAATGATTTGTATCACTGCCATGTGACGACAGGTCGTAATACCTATGTGGTGACGTGGGAAGCGGATGAAATAACCGGTTCCATTAATATTGTAGATATAGGCCCTCATGAGAACTTTCGTTATCTGCGCACCCATAAGAAAACAGACGTGATGAAAAGAATATCCACCGCCAAGCAAGCAGAAGAAGAAGCTCAAGAAAAAGCCGCTGCCATGGCTCCCGGAAAATAACTCCGTGCCGTAGGGGCAGCCAAAGTCTGCCCAGAACGTCGCACAAGATTTAAATTCCGCACGGGCAGAGCACGCTCTGCCCCTACGTTAATTGAGAAGCAAAACGTGGCCTGTCTAGAAACACTCCTACCCCGTAGGGGCAGACCGTGGTCTGCCCTGGAACGTTGCACAAGATTTAGATTCACAGGGGCAGATTCTGCAAGGTAGGTATGACGTCCTGTTTCTTTCCTTCCCGTAGGGGCAGAGCGTGCTCTGCCCGAAAGCACAGCACAAGATTTAAATTCCGCCGGGCAGACCGCGGTCTGCCCCTACAAAATAAGAATCGTAGTTCAACTTACTCTTTTATTCCCTGACGTATAAGGGTTGCGCGCCCTCCTACTCTGACATAAAATGCCTGCCTCACCGCCCATGGGTCATGGCTATGTAGCTCAGCTGGTTAGAGCACAGCACTCATAATGCTGGGGTCGGTGGTTCGAGTCCACCCATAGCCACCATTTAACCAGGTAGTTACAGAAACTCCCCGCTAAAGCCTGAATTTCTGGAGTGCAAATGGAGTGCGGAATAGGAGTAAAAGCATGAGCACAGAAGAACAAAAGACCACTATTGAACACCAAGAACTATTTCCAATTTCTACCTTTAAACTAGGAGAATATCCTAACAATTCATATTTTGATTATTTCTTAATGCTAGAAGACGATTTTTTTAATACTCGGCGCTATGTTGAGATATGCAAAGGTAACTTCAATTCCTATTCCTTTGAATTCGATAAAATCATTAAGCTGGCATGTGCTGCAATTGAAGATTTGTTAAAATTAATCTGTGGTATACAACCTTCAGCCCAAACAAACATTGCAGTCTATAGAAAATACTTCTCCGAACATTTCGCCGACTTTCATAAAATTGAAGTTTACTGTTTATTATCAACACCCCGCAAGATTCGCCCGTGGTTAGTGTGGGAATCTGAAAGAACGCCGGGCTGGTGGGGAGCCTATAATTCCATCAAGCATTCCCAAAGCACAAATTTCAAAAAAGCGACCCAGCATAATGCATTGAAAACATTAGCCGCTT
>DATDVD010000028.1:0-5363 GCA_035290065.1 Coxiellaceae bacterium
TTAGATCATCCTCAAATTTTTTTACAACAATTGCGAGCCATGCTGCGTGCTAATGAGCACACCCATAATTTATCCATTTTATTGCCGATGATCAGTTCAGTAGGAGAGCTTGAAGCTTCTTTGCGATTTATTAATCAAGCAGTAGAAGAGTTGCGTGAGGAAGGACATACCATTGAAAAACCGCCCGTGGGATTAATGGTTGAAGTGCCCGCTGCGGTGTATCAGGCGTATGAATTAGCAAAACGCGCGAATTTTATTTCGGTAGGCAGCAATGATTTGATTCAATATTTATTAGCGGTTGATCGCAATAATCCGCGCGTAGCCGATTTGTACGATGGATTACATCCTGCCGTGTTGCGTGCATTAAAACAAGTGGTGGACGGCGGTCATCGTGCCAAAGTGCGCGTGAGTATTTGCGGTGAATTAGCCGGAGATCCCTTAGCTGCTATTTTATTATTGGCGATGGGCTATGATTCGCTAAGCATGAATGCGCGCGTATTGCCGCGAATTAAATGGGTGTTGCGACAATTTACGCTGGAAAAAGCCAAGACATTATTAGAAGAAGTGTTGGGAATGGATGAGCCTCGTGAAATTCGCTGCCATATGGAAATGGCATTAGAAGAGCAAGGCTTAGGTGGTTTGATTCGAGCGGGAAAATAAATATGATTGAGTATCCGCAGTTTAATCCGGTTGCCTTTCAAGTAGGGCCTTTGAAAGTACATTGGTATGGATTAATGTATTTAGTAGGATTTGTCGCGGCGTGGTTATTAGGCACGTGGCGTGCTAAACGTCCGAATTCGGGTTGGACTCAAGAACAGGTCAGTGATTTAATTTTTTATGGGGCGATGGGTGCCGTACTCGGCGGACGATTGGGGTACGTGATATTTTATAATTTTTCGTTTTATCTTCATTCACCCATCGATATCGTTAAAATTTGGGATGGCGGTATGTCATTTCATGGGGGTTTAATCGGCGCCATTATTGCCTTTGTTTTTTTTGCACGCCACACGCATAAAAATTTTTTCACAGTGCTCGATTTTGTAGGTCCCCTGGTGCCACCGGGTTTGGCTGCCGGACGTCTCGGTAATTTTATTAATGGAGAATTGTGGGGACGTATCACGGATAGGCCGTGGGGAATGGTATTTCCCTCCGGAGGGCTTGCTCCTCGCCATCCTTCTCAACTGTATGAGTGTTTTTTGGAAGGCATTGTGTTATTTGTGGTGCTGTGGTGGTTCTCCGCCAAGCCTAAACCGCGGGGCGCTGTCACAGGATTATTTTTAGTGGTTTACGCGATGTTTCGATTTCTTGTAGAATTTGTGCGACAGCCGGATGCCCAACTCGGTTTTGTGGCATGGGGGTGGATGACTCAAGGGCAATGGCTTTCTTTGCCCATGGGCGTCCTAGGAGTAATCGTATTAGTGTGGGCTTATCACCATAAGGAAATGTTATGATTAAACAAGTGATTGGACTAATTGGCGCTTCTGTAGTAGCGATTATTTTTAAAACTGAAATAGGACAGATGATGCACGTACTGGTCAATGTGCACGATCATTTATTGTCGTTTGTAAGTGTGGTGTTTGCGAATGATAAAACCGGGATGTTGGTTCAACATACGATAGCCCTGTTTTTAATTCCGTTTTTAGTAGGTGTCGTGTTATCTATTATTTATGGCATTATTCGACGCACCAAAATGCCCTATGTGGCGCATATTGTGTGGGTTATTTGGATTGTATTGGTGACTTTGTTAGTGATTCAGCAAACCTCCGTTGTGGTGCCGACAGCCTCTACGATGAATAGTGAAGTGAGTTAATGGAACAGTATTTAAATTTTCTCCGCCACATTCTAGATAACGGAACAGTCAAAACGGATCGCACCGGTACGGGCACGATCAGTACCTTTAGTTACGAGATGCGGTTTGATTTATCGCAAGGTTTTCCGTTAGTCACGACAAAAAAATTGCATATTAAAAGTATTGTGCACGAACTGTTATGGTTTTTGCGAGGCGATACGAATATTCAGTATTTAAACGAGCGCGGTGTTTCGATTTGGAACAAATGGGCGGATGAAAACGGAGATTTGGGACCCGTCTATGGTAAACAATGGCGCCGATGGGAGTGCAGAGATGGACGCACCCTCGATCAAATCAGTGAAGTGATTGAGGCGATTAGAACTAACCCGGATTCTCGGCGTTTAATTGTCAGTGCGTGGAATGTAGGAGAGCTCTCTAAAATGGCGTTGCCTCCCTGTCATCTCTTGTTCCAATTTTTTGTGGCGAATGGAAAATTGTCGTGCAAATTAACGCAACGTTCTGCCGATGCTTTTTTAGGAGTGCCATTTAATATTGCTTCCTATGCATGGCTCACTCACATGATCGCGCAACAAACCGATTTACAAGTGGGAGAATTTATTTGGTCAGGCGGTGATTGTCATATTTATTCCAATCACTTAGAGCAAGTGCACACGCAATTAGCGCGTACGCCTTCGGCATTACCGGTATTGCAAATCAAACGAAAACCTGCGAGTATTTTCGAGTATGTATTGGAAGATTTCGAAATGAGTAATTACACACCGCATCCTCCTATCAAAGCAGAGGTAGCGGTCTAAGAGGCGAATATAATGTCCAGACCTACTATCAGCGGGAGCGGAGCTCCCACTGAATCTGGACAAGGAAGTTCACGTTTTCCACTAGGCCCCCCTTCGTTGGCAGCTTCATCCGAAAGTGTTCATCGTCGAGCGTCGGGTTTGGCTGGAAAAGGGCGACGAAGAGAGGGGGCGCTTAAACCGGTAGTAACTTTAGAGGACTTGAGAGAGGATCCGCAATGGTCAGGAGTTCTCGAGGCCCTAGACGAGCTTAATCGTTCTCGTCGTTCCGGTATGAATTTGTTAATGAGAGAAATGGATCAGCCTTTGGCGCTTGGCCATGAAGCTGCTAAATTTGTTCCAGCCTCAGAATTAGAGGCTCTAGCCACTGAACTGGAAGCGCTCAGGTCTGTCGTGGAAGGTGCACGAAACGAATCTCAGCAAGCCGCGGGTGAATTAAGAGAAGCGGGAGCTCTATGGGAAGCAGAACGAGCCAGCTTGATGGCTGCAGTCAGCGCATCAGCAGCGGAAAGTGCCCGTCTTACTCAACAG
The DNA here is from genome assembly GCA_035290065.1 of Coxiellaceae bacterium. GTDB lineage: Bacteria > Pseudomonadota > Gammaproteobacteria > Coxiellales > Coxiellaceae > DATDVD01. The sequence goes on from DATDVD010000028.1 coordinate 3,133, forward strand.
CTAAGAGACACCGAAGCCAAAGCTGCTGCAGTACAATCTACGGTGTCTCGTTTAAGAGCAGATCAAGCGGCGTTGCGAGAAGAAATGGTGGCTCAAGTGAGAGACACTCAGGCCGCGATCCAGCAGGAGCTTGTAACGGGATTGGTCCCAACGATAGTTGCTTTACGCGAGAGACACGAACAACAATTGCGAACAGCCCTTGCAGAAGCAAGAAGCCTAAATGATGGTTTAGAAGCGACAATTGCTGCCCTAGAGCCTCGATTGGCTGCTGTTGCAGCCACGTTACAAAGTGCAGGGGAGCACGCAGCCGCTCAGCAGGAAGAGTTTCAGGCGGCACTCGCCGTTCAAACAGAAGAGCATAGAGGCGCTTTACGCGCTCGAGAGGCAGACCAGGCGGCGCGCGAGCAAGAATTTTTAACGGCATTAGCAGAAGTAAGGGAAGTAGCTTGGAAAGCCGGACACCGGCAAGGCGTTGCAGAGGCAGAGGTGGCAAAAGAAGAAGCACTGAGAAGCCCGCAACCACGACATCTAACGGTGCTTCGTATAGACTCGCGCCCCAGCAGTCTGATGAATACACCGGTGAGCTCAGCAGATGGATCTTTGTCAGCAATAAGAGAAGCCTCCGTGTTGGATTCACCGCCAGGAAGGCGCTCTACCTTAGAACATCCGCCAGTTCTCGGGGTATCCCCTGAAAGAGCCGTTGCTTTTCCTCACATGGATATTCCTGAATTTACCCCGATTTATAATGCAGAATTGGTTCGAAGAGCCGCCGTGCAATATCATCAACGTGCCTCTCAACGAGGTGGAATGAATCGACTTTTTAATCGCCAACGTTCGTGTCTCACGGCTGAAGATTATTTAATTATTACACAAAATTATGTGACATTGGATGAACTGGTGTTTTTATTATTTCGTGACATCGGGGATTGGCGTTCCGATTCTTTTAAGTGGTTGTTGGCGCACGAAATGCAAGTTCCAGCACTGACCGGCTATGCTTTAATCGAGCAGGATGTAGCCCATAATAAAGCAGCGGTTGATGCTTGGTTGAGGACCGTGGTTAATCATCATTTTGGTGTTCAACATGTTTCATCCGAGTTAGCCTGTTATTTGGACCGTTTGTTGCGCCCCATTGTGCGTTTGTACAGCAATGGTAAGCATAATAAACCCACGAAAATCCTCAGTGCGTTAATGGCTATTTCACGACAGCCGAGTGAAACCGATGCAGAATTGTTAGCGCGGCTTAAATCCCTCGTGGCCAATGCACGCTCACGGTTGGGCGAAATTTTGCGAAAGCCTCGTAATCCGTTGAGTTGGGGTGAAGCGCGTTCCTATGGGGAGGTTAAAGAACCTCTGACAGCCGCTATCGCACCGCCACGGGCCGTTCGATAAATATTTTTCACCCACGACGGGGTTATTTTCGTTGCAGCACTAATATCGCTTGATAAAGCTGATAATCTTTTTTCGCTAATGCGCGAATAGGATTTTCTAATTTTTTCGCTTTATCCGTAGCGGTATTTTTCAAATGACCCTCTAGATCCGCTTCTTCCACATTGAGATAGGGACTATTGTTTTCATCGTCCGGTAATTCCGGCACGATAATATCCGGGTTAATACCTTCGGCCTGAATTTCTCGGCCGGAGGGCGTGTAATACAACGCGGTGGTTAATTTAATTGCTTCTCCATTGGACAAGGGAATCAATGTTTGCACCGATCCTTTTCCAAACGTTTGAGTGCCTACTAATGTAGCGCGATGATAGTCTTGTAGAGCCCCGGCTACAATTTCCGCGGCAGAAGCAGAGCCTTGATTGATTAATACTACCAACGGCAGTCCATTGACGGCATCGCCCGGGGTTGCTTTTAATACAATGCTGGAATTAGGAATACGCCCTTCGGTGTAAACAATTTTATCATCGTATTGCTTTAATCGATCGGCATCTAAAAAATCATCCGCTACTTCCGCTCCAGACGTTAGTAATCCGCCGGGATTATTGCGTAAGTCCAATACCAAGCCTTTTAATTTTCCGCGCGCTTGCCGTTTTAATTTTTCAATTTCCATTAAAATAATTTTATTCACGGGCCCTTGGAAAAAACTTAATCGCAAGTAACCAAATTGATTGGCGATTAATTGAGAAGAAACAGCTTTGATATCGATATTGGCACGTTTCACCTCGAGAATAATCGGTTTATTTTCATGGGGACGAATTAAGGTGAGTTTGACGGCAGTGCCGGGT
>DATDVD010000029.1:0-27762 GCA_035290065.1 Coxiellaceae bacterium
CCTACACAGATCTGCAAAACCCCATCATACACAGATCTGCAAAACCCCCATCATACATAGATGTGTAAAATCCCAATCATACATATATGTGTAAAACCCCAATCATACATAGATGTGTAAAACCCATCATACACAAAGGGACAAAGCAGGGTATCGAAAATCTATTTAGTGCGAAATTTAAACCTGGAGCTACGTTTCGGGCAGACCACGGTCTGCCCCTACAGATTGGAGGGGGGATTCGTTTTCTTATCGCTGGCCGATCAACTGGCCATTTTGAAAAATAAATACTACCGCAGGCATGTAATCATTGGGCTGGTAAGTTAATTGTGTCATTTGAGTGGGCGTGGTGTCTGTGGTTTGCGATGACGAGGGGGCAGCAAGATTGCGCTGAAATGCCGGTAAACCACAGGCTTGCGTTACCTGCGTCATACTGCTCCCTACGGCAATTTGCCCGCCGGCACATTGAAAAGAAGATTGATTACTATTGGACCCTCGCTGTTGAATGCTCGCCACATTCCCATTACTAAAGGCCACTCCTACGTTTACACTATTAGGTCCCGGTGTATTAACCGCCACTCCTCGATCTGACACCACCACTGCCGGCAAACGCCCCCCCGCTACCGCCCCTAAATTAGCCGCCGTAAGTCCTTGCGGAGAGGTCGAAAGCCCCTGGCTATTTAATCGCGCCATACTTTGTTGGGAAGACGCACTGTAATACCACACCACCGAGGCTTGCCCTGGCGGCGAAACCGCACTGTCTACCCGACTAGCCGGCTGTCCACACGCCTGAATCACACTGGAAATCGTATCCCCATCCGCCACATATTGCATACTACCCGGGCAAAGATATTGGGCCGCTGACGCCATCCCAGGAAAAAGCAAGAAAAAAAGCATCCGTTTCATTTCAATGACCCCTTCCTTGCCTGTAGGGGCAGACCGTGGTCTGCCCATGAACACCGCACAAAATCAAGGGCCGACCGCGGTCGGCCCCTACTATTATTATAAAATAGGTTAATTATACAGTATTAAACCAACAATTCGTTCATGTGGCGCACAAATTCTGCTGGATTCGACAGTTTTTCTCCTTCCACCAACAATGCCTGCCCCAATAATACCTGAACAAACCTTGAAAAGCGTGCATCATCCGTCTCACCTTTAACCTGCAGCACCAACGGATGCTTAGGATTCACTTCCAAAATAGGCTTAGGCGCCGTCACTACCTGCCCCGCTTCCTGCATTAACCGTTGCAAATGACCACTGATTTCATTTTCATCAAACACCACACACGCCGGCGAATCCGTTAAACGATGCGTTAATCGCACCTCTTTTACACGATCCCCTAACAGGGTTTTTGCTTGTTTCAAGAAAGAATCGAAATCTTTTTCTGCCTGTTTGTTTTCTTCCTTCGCTTCCGCATTTTTATCTAAATCAAATTCCCCTTTCGCGACAGATTGAAATTTTTTCCCTTCAAACTCCATTAAATGGGCCATCAGCCATTCATCGACTCGATCGGTTAATAATAAAACTTCAATCCCTTTCTGACGATATGCCTCTAATAATGGGCTGTTTTTAGCCGTAATATAATGGTCCGCCGTGAGATAATAAATTTTTTCTTGATCTTTTGCCATTCGAGAAACGTAATCGCCTAATGATATCGTCTGCTCTTCGCTATCTTGTTGGGTCGAGGCAAAACGTAACAATTTTGAAATACGATCTTTATTTGAAAAATCTTCCCCGGGCCCTTCTTTGATCACTTGCCCAAATTGTTTCCAGAACGTTTGGTATTTTTCAGGTTCATTTGTGGCCAACTGTTCCAATTCACTTAATACTTTTTTCACACAGCCTGATCGTATTTTATCGACGACATCATTCGTTTGCAAAATTTCTCGCGAAATATTAAGCGGTAAATCGTGCGTATCCACAATGCCTTTTACAAATCGCAAATATTGAGGCAAGAAATGTTCCGCATCGTCCATAATAAACACGCGTTTTACATATAATTTTAAACCTCGTCGATATTCCCGATACGATAAATCAAACGGCGCACGTTGAGGAATATAGAGCAACATGGTATATTCCTGTTTTCCTTCCACCTTCGCATGAATCCACGTTAATGGGTCTTCAAAATCATGCGCCACGTGTTTATAAAGCTCTTTATATTGCTCGTCCGTAATTTCTGATTTCGAGAGCGTCCACAACGCATTGGCTTGGTTTACGGTTTCATATTCACCCGGCGTTTCTGTTTTATCGTCAGGATTGGGTTCTGCCCGCATCTGAATGGGCAATAAAATATGATCAGAATATTTAGTAATAACCGACCGGAGTCGCCCATGATGCAAAAATTCCTCTTCCCCTTTTTTCAAATGCAAGACGACTTCAGTACCCCGAGGAGCATGGGTAATATTTTTTATCGTATATTCTCCTTGTGCATCCGATTCCCAATAAACCCCCTGATCCTCTTTCATCCCTGCGCGACGAGTACGCACCACCACTTTATCCGCAACAATAAAAGCCGAATAAAATCCCACGCCAAATTGGCCGATTAGTTGTGAATCTTTAGATTTATCGGCCTCTAATTTTTCTTTAAACGCTTTCGTACCGGATTTAGCAATCGTGCCTAAATTTTCAATCACTTCTTCTCGCGACATACCAATACCATTATCCCGCACAGTAATAATGCGCGCCTTGGGGTCAAAATCGACTTGAATTTTCAAGTCAGGGTCGTTTTCAAAAAGCGGTGCGTCGCTTAACGCTTCATACCGCAATTTATCCGCGGCATCGGATGCATTCGAAATTAATTCCCGCAAGAAAATTTCTTTATTGGAGTAAAGGGAATTAGCAACCAAATCCAGCAGTTGTTTCACTTCTGTTTCAAACCGACGGGTTTCAGATGGAGAGTGCAGCGTCATAGGGGTACCTCTTTATCAATAAACAAGATGGGATAATAGATGGGGATAGAAAAAGAGATTTCAAGAGAGTTATCTAAGTCCAACCTGAGAGGCCGTTGCACTTCTTCTGTGAGGTTGGGGCCCACGCCCGGGTACTGCCGCACTCTGAAGGCCGGCAGGGTTAGAAACGACCACAGGAGGGGAAGTAAAGGAGCTTCTGGAAGGCGATGAAGACACAACACTCTCTCTACCGGTAAGATCATCGAAAATTCCCGCTAGAACAGAGGGAGAACGACGATGCGCGGGTTGTGGTTTAACAGCATACTCCAGCACTGGATCGAGAGGCAAATAGCACTGCTCTTTTTTCATCGCCACTTTCGAACGAGACGCCCAAATGGCATTAGCAATTTTCAATACAATCCATCCAATAAAGCCTAATGCAGCCCCATTATTACTGCCGGGGATCATAAACCACACCACCACTAAAATAGCGCCCGCTACCTCCAATCCCAACGCCATACTGCTACGCAATCGTTTATTTTCATTTTTTAAAATAGCGCGCTTTAGCCTATGCCGACACACCTCTTTATAGCGTGTCGACGCTTTATTCAGTTTACCTCCCAAATGGATTAAGGCTACAAACGTTCCGATGACAAACATAGTTCCACAAATATGCGGAAAAATCCCCATCACGTACAATAGATACGCCGGCGTCATCAATAAAATATCGAATCCTGCAATGGCGGTAAGCACTTGTTTTCGCTCTAACGAACGATTCGGGTGACGCCACGCTCGAATAATATCGGCAATATCGAGTGCTACACGAACCACTAAAAAAGCAATCGCATACCAATGCGCTTGCTCTAATAGCATCTGAAAAAAATCGCTGGTAGCAGAAGGCTGTGCTTGTAAAAATCCCATCAAAAACTCTCCTGCTTCTTTCCCTGATTGTAGCAGAGTTTTATTCCCCAGGGCGAGCCCTCATTTCAAAGCTTAACTCCAATGACTCTTTCGCGCCTTTATGCGATAATAAAAGGGGATTAACGTTCTTGCGAGCTTGCGAAGCAAGGACAAAAATTACCGCTTCACCCCAATAAAATGTCCATCTTGCAAAAGGGGGAAATAGAAATGTGGCTGGTGTATGGGTTAATAGCAGCCATGGCCTGGGGCCTTAATTACACATTAGGCGAACAAATTCTACAAAAGGGTATTTCTCCGACCACGCTATTGCTCATGGAATTATTTCCAAGCTTATTTATTTTTCTGGTACTTGGATATGAAGAATTTCATCTTAAGAAAAATTTTTTCTTAATTACGCATGATTCATCGTTATTATGGATGGTTTTAGCCACCATCATTGCATTTAGTGCCGGCAGCCTGTTGACGTATCTCTCTATTCAATTAAAAAATGCTACTGTCACCAGTTTAATTGAATTAAGTTTTCCATTGTTTACCATTGTATTTACTTTCCTGTTATTTCGAATCAATCATTTCACTCTACCGGTATTAATAGGTGGTGCGTTGATTATGGCAGGGGTTTTCGTAATTGGTTATTTTTAAAAAAGGGCCCGAGGGAGCCCTTTGTTCTCGATGCAACGCCGAGCCGGTTTAATCAATGCCGAATTCTTCGCCTGTCAATCCTTCCGCTTCGATTATTTCACGCAATTTTTTCAACGCGTCTAATTGAATTTGGCGTACGCGCTCACGTGTTAGGCCGACAATTTCTCCCACTTTTTCAAGGGTTTTTTTTTCATGCCCAAATAAACCAAATCGCAATTCCACGACGCGACGATAACGCTCACCCAATGAATCCAGCCATTGCTGCAATTTCATATTCAGATCTTCACTCTGAATGACATATTCTGGGTTAGCATTTTTTTCATCGGCCAGTGTATCCATCAATGTTTTCTCGCTATCATGCATCAACGGCGCATCTATAGACGTAGAATCATTGACGAAATTAAGTACACGACGAATATCTTCGACCGGTCGATCAATTAACTGTGCAATTTCCTCAGGGCCGGGTTTATGCTCAAAATGTTTGGCTAATTTTTTAGCGGCTCGCAAATAAATATTGAGCTCTTTAATAATATGAACCGGCAAACGCACGGTACGCGTTTGGTTCATAATAGCACGCTCAATATTTTGGCGAATCCACCACGTTGCATAGGTAGAAAAACGAAATCCGCGTTCCGGATCAAATTTCTCAACCGCTGTCATTAATCCTAAATTGCCTTCCTCAATTAAATCAAGCAAGGCCATTCCCCGATTACAATAACGACGCGCAATTTTCACGACTAAACGAAGATTAGCGACAATCATGCGCTCACGGGCTTTCGCATCACCGCTTTGTATACGGCGTGATAATTCCACTTCTTCGTCTGCATTAAGCAGCGCTTCATAGCCAATTTCTTTTAAATAAATTTGCATCGGATCCACGTCTGTAAATTTAGCGGCTTCCGCAGTCGGTTCTCCGTTAAATTCCGCGTAAGGCTGACGTGACGAATTATCAACGTACGGATGCCGATAATTTTCTTGATAGTTAGAGTGTGTCATGGTGTGTTCTCCCTCATCCATGTGGTTAAACACAAAAAATTATTTCAGATAAAGGAGGGGATCGACGGGACGACCGTTATTACGAATCTCAAAATGAAGCATGCTCTTCCCTGAATTATCATGCCCCATCTTGGCGATGGTTTGTCCGCTGGTGACCCAGGATCCTTCCTTTACCAGCAATTTTTCGTTATAAGCATAAGCACTCAGCAAAGAGGGATTATGCTTAAGAATGAGCAGTTTACCATAACCTGGTACCTGAGATCCAGCATAAACTACTTCTCCAGAGGCGGCTGCCACCACGGAGGTCCCTGTCTGGTTGGCAATATTAATGCCGTTATTCCCCGTTAATCCTGGCCGAAACCCCTCTATTAAGCGGCCCTGCGCAGGCCATACCCAGGCGCGAACGTGCGAAGGAAAGCGATAGGAGAGGACAGCCGGATGAAGAGCCCGACGGGTCTCGTGTGTCAACACGGCTCGAGGGGGCGTTTCGGTCCAATGGGCCGGGGGCTGGCGGGAAATATTTAAATTAAGGCTCTGCCCTACGGCTAATGCATACGGGGGTCGAATAGTATTGGCGGCGGCTAACGCTCGATAATCTAAACTGTAAGACCAAGCGATGGAATAGAGAGTATCTCCCGGTTGCACGCGATAGATCGAGCCACTCGAAGAATGCCCTGAATGAACGACGTCCACCACCGGCGCTGGGGGATAGGATCCGCAGCTGGTCAAAGCGAGTATCACTAAAAAAATCCCTATTGATTTTACCATCCCACCTTTTTCCATTTATTTTATCGTATTGTAGGGGCAGACCGTGGTCTGCCCATGAACACCGCACAAGATCAAGGGCAGACCACGGTCTGCCCCTACATATAAATACATATATGAGTACACACCTGAATACAACAGAGGAAAACTCTGCGGGCACGTAATAATAAAATTATTCGATTACCAATCCACTTTCGACCCACTTAGCGAGGCGATCTAGGGCTTCATATTTAGTTAAATCTACTGACAACGGTGTAATGGACACCTTGTGATGCCGAACGGCATGAAAATCTGTACCGGGGCCTGCGTCTTCTTCCGGGCCCACGGGCCCTACCCAGTAAATAGTACGCCCTCTTGGATCTTGTTGCTTAATCGTCGGCTCAGCACGACGACGAGTCCCCAACCGCGTCACTTCAAAGCCCTCTAATTCTTTCAGGGGCACATCGGGCACATTCACATTTAAAATCGTACCCGCGGGCAAGGGATTTGCCATCAAATGCTGTACGACAAGCTTTGCCACTTCACTGGCCGTTGCATAATGTTGGCGCGTACCTTCTCCGGATAACGAAATGGCAACCGACGGTAATCCTAAAAATCGGCCTTCGATCGCCGCTGCCACTGTGCCGGAATACCACACATCATCGCCCATATTAGCGCCATCGTTGATGCCCGATACCACCATATCCGGTGGCTCTTTTTCCAAAAGACCCGTCACCGCTAAATGCACACAATCCGTGGGTGTACCTTGTACCGCCACCCAACTGGGTTGTCGTTCATTAATATACAAAGGCCGCGTTAAGGTTAAGGAGTTACTTGCACCGGAACGATTACGATCCGGCGCCACGACGTAAATGGTGGCTAATGAACTGAGTGCACTGGCAAGCGCCTTAATCCCTGGCGCATCAATGCCGTCATCGTTGGAAATTAATATTTTCATTCGTTGGATCCTATAATTTGATAAAAAGTCTCGCCGGGTTTTATAAGACCTAATTCTTCCCGTGCCCGTTCTTCCACGGCTTCGTTACCATGCTTTAAGTCTTTGATATCGGCGAGTAATTGATCATTTTGAAGTTGCATTTGATGATTGAGAACCTCCTGTTCTTGTAAATGCCGTTTAACCTGTAGAATAGAAACAATGCCTCCTTGACTTAACCACAGTTCGTATTGTAGCAAACCTAACAGCCCTATTAAGGCTAAACCGATTGATTTCATCTTTCAATTTTAGCATACTCTAAAAATGACGGAAATGACAACCCAGGCACACCAATCGGAATGGCTCGAACAGTGGAAATTACTGCAAGATAACGAATTATTTCTCTTTCAAGAGTGGATTGCTCCCTATACCTTGGCCGATTTTAAAGATAAAACCGTACTGGAAGCCGGTTGTGGAGGCGGACAACATACCCATTTTATGGCGCCTTACGCCAAACATATTACTGCCGTTGATTTAAATACCATTATTCTCGCAAAAGAGCGCAATCAATCATTCAATCATATTGATTATGTAGAAGCCGATGTCGCCACGATGGATCTGCAAAAGCAATTTGATATGGTGGTGTGTATCGGGGTATTACAACACACCGATAGTCCTGAAAAAACGATCATCAATTTAAAAAAGCATTTAAAACCCGGTGGATTATTGTTAGTGTGGTGTTATTCTGCAGAAGGTAACCTATTAACACGGTACCTAGTAGAACCCTGGCGAAAATTAATGCTTAAAAACTATTCCCGATCGAATTTATTAACGCTTTCCAAGGTTATTACGGCATTAATGTATATCCCTATCTATACTTTCTATTTATTGCCATTGCGTTTTCTTCCCTATTATGAATATTTCCAAAACTTTAGAAAAATGTCTTTCTACCGAAATACATTAAACGTTTTTGATAAACTCAATGCACCCCAAACAGATTTTATTTCAAAGGCCCGTGCGGAAAAATACGTTCAAGATTTGGAGAAAGGGTCAGTACTTCCGTATAAAGGAGTGAGTTGGCGCATGAGTGGTTATCGTCATTCAAATAAGTTCAACACGGATCTGCCCGCATAAACCGCCTTTTCTCCCAATTCCGATTCTATCCGCAATAATTGATTATATTTCGCCACCCGATCGGAACGACATAAAGAACCGGTTTTAATTTGGCCTGCATTGGTCGCTACACTTAAATCTGCAATGGTCGTATCTTCCGTTTCACCGGAACGATGGGACACAATGGTGTGATATTTAGCTTTTTTAGCTAACGCAATGGTGTCTAATGTTTCTGTTAAGGTGCCAATTTGATTGAGCTTAATTAAAATAGCATTGGCCACGTGTTTATCAATGCCTTCTTGTAAAATTTTGGCATTGGTCACAAATAAATCATCACCGACGAGTTGTACGCGTTTGCCTAAGCGTTCGGTAATTTTTTCCCAGCCTCGCCAATCGTCTTCGCCCATAGCATCTTCAATCGAAATAATGGGATACCGATCGACCCACGTGCTTAACCGTTCGATCCACTCATCGGCGTTGTACGTTTTATTTTCAGAGGTTAAACGATACACTCCGTCTCGATAAAATTCGGAGCTTGCCACATCGAGCGCTAAATAAATTTCTTTGCCAGGGGCATATCCCGCTTCTTCAATAGCCTGCATTAAATACTGCAACGCCGCTTCATTGCTCGGTAAATCCGGAGCAAATCCTCCTTCATCCCCTACTGAGGTTAACAAACCATCTAAGGCTAATCGTTTTTTAAGCACATGAAAAACTTCCACCCCATAACGCAGCGCTTCTTTAAAATTGGGTGCACCGACGGGCACAATCATAAATTCTTGGATATCTAAATTATTATCCGCATGGGCCCCTCCATTAATGACGTTCATTAAGGGAACGGGTAAAGAATAAGGGCCGTCACTTAAATAACGATAGAGCGGTTTTTTTACTTCCTGTGCACACGCATGCGCGTAGGCTAATGAAACGGCCAACATGGCATTAGCGCCTAAATTAGATTTATTTTCGGTACCATCTAATTCTATTAATAAACGATCAATGGTTTTTTGATCATTACTGGGCTGGCCGATAACGGCAGGGGCTATTTTGTCGTGAATATTAGCGATCGCTTTTAATACACCTTTTCCGCTGTAACGATTGTCGTCATCGCGTAATTCTAAGGCTTCTTTGGAACCGGTGGAGGCCCCGGAAGGAACACTGGCACGCCCCATCGCTCCGCTGTCTAAATAGAGTTCTGCTTCAACGGTGGGATTGCCACGAGAATCCAAGATTTCTCGAGCCAAGATTTTTGCAATCGTCGACATTATCTCTCCTGTTTGTTTAGAAAACCGAAACATCGTAGGGGCAGACCACGGTCTGCCCCTACATTTTTAAGAAGTAAAGGTGGAATTTTTTTCTTTTACGACGCCATCCAACACCAACAACGTTTCCAACAACTCCCGCATCTTCCCTAATGGCCAAGAATTGGGGCCATCACTTAAGGCTTGCTCGGGATTGGGATGAGTTTCCATAAATAATCCCGCGACACCGACTGCCACTGCAGCACGCGCTAAGGCTGGAATAAATTCTCGTTGGCCACCGGAACTACCTCCTTGCGCACCCGGCAACTGCACCGAATGAGTGGCATCAAACACCACTGGGCAACCCGTTTCCCGCATAATCACTAACGAGCGCATATCCACAATTAAATTGTTATACCCGAAACTGGCTCCCCGCTCGCAAACCATAATTTTTTTATTGCCGACAGCTTGCGCTTTCGCCACAACATTTTTCATTTCCCACGGCGATAAAAATTGGCCTTTTTTAATATTCACGGGTTTAAGGGTTGCTGCCACGCGTTGAATAAAATTGGTTTGGCGACAGAGAAATGCGGGTGTCTGAAGTACATCCACCACCATCGCCACTTCTTGCAAGGGGGTATCTTCGTGCACATCCGTTAAAATAGGCACACCGATTTCTTTTTTTACTTTTTCTAAAATTTGAAGGCCTTTTTCAAGCCCTGGCCCTCGATAGCTGGAGCCGGAGGAACGATTAGCTTTATCAAAGGAAGACTTATAAATAAAAGAAATATTCAAAGCGCGCGTCATCTCCCGCAAAACGCCCGCTGTTTCCAGCGCCAGCGCCTCAGACTCAATCACACACGGCCCGGCAATAAGAAAAAAAGGCCGATTGGCCCCTACTTCAAAATTAATTAATTCCATGGGCTGTACTATACACGGTTCGGAAAGAAGTGTGGAGAGGAGAATGTGAGGACCCTTTCGTTTACACGGTTCTCAGAAGGTCTAAAAGGAGGTATACGATCAGCAAGAGGGTCTGTATTACTGCCTGGCAACTTATCGGGATGCCAGCGAAGCATACTGAGTTTATATTGTCGCTTGATCTTATTTGCACGGTCCTCCGGTGATAATTCCCGAAGTTCGCTTTCTGTTAACCCTAGCAATTCTAAATCAGTCTGACGTTGAGGAGCACGCATATATCTCACCTCTTGCCTTAAAAACGAGAATTTATTATAAGCTATTTCTATTAAGATAGTCTTAAGACAGAGCCTTGTCTTAGGCTACTGCGTGTTTAAGTTGAGGCTTTTTTGCGGCAAATTCCTTGGCGGCTTGGATAAAACCGGTGAAGAGAGGATGGCCATCGCGCGGGGTAGAGGTAAATTCTGGATGAAATTGGACAGCGACAAACCACGGGTGATCGGGAAGTTCGATGATTTCTACCAATTGGCCATCTTCGGAGCGGCCCGACACTTTAAGACCCGCTTTTTCGAGGGCTGCGAGGTGATGGTTATTCACTTCATACCGATGGCGGTGGCGTTCTACAATAGCGTCTTTCGCATATAATTTTCGTGCGACGGTATTGGGCAGCAATTGGCAGGTTTGGCCCCCTAATCGCATGGTGCCTCCTAAGTCACTGCTATTAGAACGTTGTTGGGTGGAACCATCACGATCCAACCATTCACTTACTAATGCCACCACCGGATAAGGAGTTTTTGCATTAAATTCTGTGCTGTGGGCGTGAGGCAAACCGGCTTGATGACGTGCAAATTCAATCACTGCAACTTGTAACCCTAAGCAAATACCTAAATAAGGGATGTTATGTTCGCGCGCATATTGAGCCGCTAAAATTTTTCCTTCAATGCCACGAGCCCCAAATCCACCCGGTACTAAAATAGCATCGGCATCCTTTAAGGCTTGCGTACCCCGTTGTTCTAATTGTTCGGCATCAATGTAGTGAATCGTTACTCGTTGGTGTGTGTGAAGGCCTGCGTGAATCAAGGCTTCATTGAGGGATTTATAACAATCCGCCATTTCAGAATATTTTCCCACCATGGCTACTGTCACATGGCCTGTGGGATGTTTCATGGCATCCACTACGTCTTGCCATTCGTGTAAATTCGCTGGTTTTGCTTGGATGCGCCAACGGTCAAAAATCCGATCGGCGATGCCTTGTTGCTCTAGCATCAATGGCAATTCATAAATACATTCCACATCCGGCACAGAAAAAACATCGGCCACTTGTACATTCGTAAATAACGCAATTTTCGCGCGATGCGAATCCGGTAAGGTATCTTTTAAACGACACACTAATAAATCGGGCTGAATACCAATGGAGCGAAGCTCTTTTACGGAGTGTTGGGTAGGCTTAGTTTTAATTTCGCCGGAAGAAGCAATATAGGGCACTAAGGTAAGATGCAAAAACAGAGTATTCTCATAGCCCAATTCCATGCGCATTTGGCGAATGGCTTCTAAAAAAGGAAGGGATTCAATATCTCCCACTGTGCCGCCGATCTCCACCAACACCACATCCGCCTCATTGGCGCCTGCTTGAATTTTACGTTTAATTTCATCCGTGATGTGGGGGATCACTTGAACCGTGGCTCCCAAATAATCTCCGCGGCGTTCTTTTTGCAGAACCGTGGCATACACTTGGCCCGTCGTGAAATTATTTTTCCGGTTCATCCGGGTGCGAACAAAGCGTTCGTAATGACCTAGGTCTAAATCGGTTTCAGCGCCATCTTCGGTGACAAAGACTTCGCCGTGCTGAAGCGGGCTCATCGTGCCCGGATCTACGTTAATATAGGGGTCCAGTTTAATTAAAGTGACTTTAAGGCTATGGGCTTCAAGAAGAGCCCCTAAGGATGCGGAGGTAATGCCCTTCCCTAAAGAAGACACTACACCGCCTGTGATAAAAATATACTTTGTCGCCATACCCGTTTTTACCGTCTTTTCATTAAAAACGGGATTGAATTATACCGAGGTTACGGGAAGATAGGAAGGAGAAAACATAGAATCTGGCATTGCAATAAAAGCGCTGTAAATGCGTAGGGGCAGACCGTGGTCTGCCCTTCCGAAATCTAAACCCCGTGCCACATCCTGGGCAGAGCACGCTCTGCCCCTACACGGAGGGTTCAAGCATAACGTCACCCTTTGCTTATTCCCCCTCATCGTAGGGGCAGACCGTGGTCTGCCCTTCCGGGATAAACCCTGTGCTGCGTTCTTGGGCAGACCACGGTCTGCCCCTACCTAGGGCTCTTGTAACAAACAGCAGGCTAGCCCTCTGAATCAAAGCATTATAAAATACGTTCTCTTGGTTTATTTAAAATGTGACTGACCGTAATGGAAAACCCTCATGACATCCCCCTTAGAACAGCTTAAAAATAATTTTATGACGTTGGCACACCAATGGGACCAAGATATTATTCCGGTGTTGAAGCAGTATATTGAGATTCCTAACAAATCACCCCATTTTGATACGGCGTGGAAACAACACGGTTATATGGATCAGGCAATGGCATTGATTCAAGCGTGGTGTGAAAAGCAGCCGATTAAAAATATGACGTTGGAGGTGTTGGAATTAGAGAACCGAACCCCTTTATTGTTTATCGATATTCCTGGCCATAGCGCTGAAACCGTTTTGCTCTACGGCCATATGGATAAACAACCGGAAATGGAAGGATGGGATGAAAATAAAGGCCCGTGGAAAGCCGTCCAAGAAGGTGATTTATTGTATGGACGAGGCGGGGCGGATGACGGTTATTCTACCTTTGCTTCTTTAAGTGCCATCGCTTACTTACAAAAATTAAATATTCCTCATGCGCGCTGTGTCGTGATGATTGAAGGCTGTGAAGAGTCGGGAAGTTATGATTTACCCTTTTACATAAGTCATTTAAAAGAGCGCATTGGAACACCCAATTTAGTCATTTGCTTAGATTCCGGTTGCGGCAATTATAAACAATTGTGGCAAACCACCTCCCTTCGTGGATTAGCCGGCGGTACCTTAACGGTGAAGGTTTTAACCGAAGGTATTCACTCCGGCTCTGGCAGTGGCATTGTTCCGAATCCTATGATGATCATGCGCGATTTATTGGCGCGGCTAGAAGATAAAAAAACAGGAAAAATTATAGTAGACGAATTGCACGTGGAAATTCCTCAGCTACGAATAGAACAAGCCGAACAAACGGCACCGTTATTAAAAGAGGAACTTAACGATGCAATTCCGTTTGTAAAAGGCGCACACTCGGTAGTAGCCGATACTAAAGAGCTCTTATTAAATCGCACGTGGCGCCCGGCTCTTTCGGTAACGGGTGTGGAAGGCCTTCCGACGCTGGCAAATGCAGGGAATGTAACCGTGCCTTATTTATCGCTCAAATTATCGATGCGTTTGCCTCCCACGTGTGATGCGAAAAAAGCCTCACACGCCATTCAACAAATAGTAGAACAAGATCCCCCTTTCGGTGCTCAAGTGACCTACCAACCCGATCAATCGGCGAATGGTTGGGAAGCACCGCCGTTAAGCGAATGGTTAGTAGACGCAGTTAATCACTCATCCCACTTATTTTTTGATAGGCCGTCTGCCTATTTTGGAGAAGGCGGCACCATTCCATTTATGAGTATGTTAGGCCGCTTATTTCCTCAGGCGGAATTTTTAATTACGGGGGTATTAGGCCCACGCTCAAACGCACATGGTCCTAATGAATTTTTACACATTTCCATGGCGAAAAAATTAACCGGTTGTGTTGCCGCTGTTATCGCTCAGCATTTTATTCATTATGATTCCCACAAATGATTTTCATTTTGATGCGCTGATTATCGGAACGGGCGCAGCCGGTTTAGGGCTTGCGCTGAGTTTAGCCGCGGATAAAAAAATTGCCTTAATCAGTAAAGGTGATTTAGCGGCCGGTTCTTCGCCGTTTGCACAAGGCGGCATTGCAGCGGTGATGGACGAAACCGATCATACCGAATCGCATATTCAAGACACTTTAAAAGCCGGTGCAGGCCTATGCGACGAAAAGGCTGTACGTTTTACCGTGGAGCATGCACGCCAGGCAATTGAATGGTTAATCCAGCAAGGCGTGCAATTTGATCATAAAACACATTCCAAATTTCATTTAACGCGCGAAGGCGGTCACTCGCATCGACGTGTGTTGCATGTGGCCGATCATACTGGTTCTAGCGTGATTAAAACATTATTAGACCAAGTTAAAGAACATCCTAATATCACGTGTTTTCCCCAGCATATGGCGATTGATTTATTGATACAGGATAAAATCTGTGTAGGGGCGCGGGTATATGATTTATTGTCTTCGCAGATGAAAGTATTTACTGCCAACGCGACGGTGCTGGCTACCGGCGGCGCTTCACGCATGTATCGTTATTCCAGCAATCCACCCGATGCCACAGGAGATGGCATGGCAATGGCGTATCGCGCGGGCTGTGATTTATCGCATTTAGAATTTGAACAATTTCATCCCACTACCTTATATGAAAAACAACCGAAAAATCGTGCCTTTTTAATTACGGAAGCCTTGCGAGGAGAAGGTGCTCTCTTGAAACGTCCTGATGGTGAACGATTTATGGACGCTTATCATCCGTTGGCGGAATTAGCACCGCGCGATATTGTGGCTCGTGCCATTGATGAACAAATGAAACGTTATCATTTGGAGTATGTGTATTTGGATATTAGTTTTAAATCGGCCGAAGAAATTCGAAAACTATTTCCAACCATTTATGTGCATTGCCTGGAAGGTGGAATTGATATCACTCACGAGCCTATTCCGGTGGTGCCGGCGGCACACTATTCGTGTGGTGGGGTGGTGACCAATTTAAAAGGTGAAACAGCGGTGGCGCGATTATTGGCGGTGGGAGAAGTGGCTTATACCGGTTTGCATGGCGCCAATCGCATGGCGAGTAATTCGTTATTGGAGTGTTTGGTGTTTGCGATGAGTGCGGCTAAACAAATTCAACAATTTTCTGCGGTTTCTTACGATTCAGCATTTTGCCCGTCATCGGAATCGTGGAAACTTTTAACGGTATCTGAACGTGCAAACGTAGAGGCGCTCACTGAAGCATTAAAAAATAGTCTGTGGGAAAATGTAGGGATTGTGCGAACGTTAAACGGTTTACAACACGCCACTCAGGAATTAAAACAAATTGAAAAAGAAGCGGCCCATTATTTTCAAAAAGCCCCTATCGAAAAAAGCGTGGTAGAACTTTATAACATGGCACAAGTGGGCTTATTAACAGCAGAAAGCGCATTGAAACGAAAAAAATCCATAGGATTACATTACCTCACCCCGTAGGGGCAGACCGTGGTCTGCCCTTCCGAAATTTAAATCTTGTTCTGCATTCTTGGACAGAGTATGGTTTTTTTCTGCGAAATTTAAATTTTGTGCAGGTTCTTGGGCAGACCACGGTCTGCCCCTACAATTTATGGGTTTGTTTTTGATTAATTTGTGTAGATGTCGGGGTTAATTGTCCATTGGATATACCAGCGACGGGTTTCGGATTTTTGTAAACAAACTACGGTGCCGGGCACAAAACTAATCAGGGGTTTGTGTTCGTCTTGAAGTAATAATTGGCTAATCAATTGAGAAATAAAAGGCAGATGGCCAATCATCATCGTATCCTCTTCCCATAAATTAATTTCCGTTGCCCAATCCATTGCACTATCCGTATCGTCTAATTTGGATTTAGTTTCCGTGGTGCGTTCAGCCCCTACTTCGTCCACTATAATTTGAGCCGTCTGTTGGGCACGCAATTTAGGGCTGTGAATTAAATGCGGCAGAATAATGCCGGCTTTTTTTAAAGAACGAGCCACGCGAACAATGCCTGCACGCCCAGCTTCGGATAACGGCCGATCCGGGTCCACCAATGTGCTCACCGTGTCCCCGTGACGAACGCAATAAAATTTCATATTCTTTCCTCGTGAGAGGCCATTATACGTGATAGGAATTTTAGCGACTACCGTTTATCACTGAAAAATTCTATGGTAGAGTGGTTAGTTTAGGATACTCCCTATGGATGCTTCGCGCAAAAGTAATCAAGTAGAAAAATGGTTGCCTGCCATTGTCTGTGCGATGGCTTCTTTCTTTTATATCTACGAGTTTATTGTTCGCGTGATTCCTTCCGCTATTGCGGGCTCTTTAATGCAGGCGTTTCATTTGCATGCAGGAGGCCTGGGTATTTTAGCGTCTTCTTTTTTCTGGGCCTACACACCCATGCAAATTCCCGCGGGGCTTTTGTATGATCGATACGGTCCTCGTCGGTTATTGACGATTTCCATTTTATTATGTGCCGGCGCTACGATTCTATTTGCGACTACGGATAATATTTATTTAGCCGCGACTGCACGATTTATGATGGGTTTGACCGGCGCCTTTGCCTTTATTGGCCCCTTGTTGATCGGCTCCCGCTGGCTTAAATCCAAACATTTTTCGCTCTTCACGGGCATTGTGCAATTAATGGGCTGTATCGGAGCCATTGCAGGATTGGCCCCCATTGCCGCCTTAAGCACTCATTTTGGGTGGCGTGAAACCAATCTCTCTATTGCAGTCCTCGGATTTATTTTTGCCATTGCCATGTGGATTACGATTCGCGATCATCCGGAGGGTCATCCCGTTTCTATCCAACAAGAATGGGAAAGCGAAACCAGTCGCCTAAAACAAGTGTGCCATCGGTCTCAAACCTGGTGGGTCGGTGTGTATGGATTAACTACCTGGGCCCCTATTACCGTATTGGCGACTCTGTGGGGAACCCCTTTTCTCTCGTCTGTGTACCATATCGATGCCACACACGCCGGTGGATTAATCTCGATGATTTGGGTAGGCATTGCCGTGGGCAGCCCGTTGATAGGATGGTGGTCGAATTTTATTCATTCTCGACGCATACCCATGTGGATATGCTCTTCCTTAGCCATCCTTAGCAGCTTAGGCGTTATTTATAGTGGTGCTGTTCCCAGATGGGAAATGAGTTGTTTATTGTTTGCATTGGGCGTTTCCGCGGGCGGTCAAGTGGTTTCGTTTGGTACAGTGCTCGATAATAATTCGGATAAAGTCATGGGTACGGCAGTAGGTTTTAACAATATGGCGGTTATTGCAGGTGCTATTGTATTGCAACCGTTGGTGGGTTTTTTACTGTCTTTCTTTTGGAATCATGACATGCAAGGCGGCATACCGGTGTATTCGTCGCATGAATTTCATATTGCCCTAGCCATTGTGCCGATTGTGTCTTTGGCAGGTCTTTTTCTCGGTTTATTTGCCGTTCGCGAAACACATTGCGTACGTAAATTTCCTACAGAGGGAAAATCTTAATACATTTTTTCAAAGATGGCGTCCCCAACACAAGTACTAAATCTGTACTTGATTCCAAACCTTTTATAAAATTAATTCTAGAGCTTTTATAATACGATCAACATCTTGTTCAGTATTATAATGCAAGAGCGATATTCTCACGACACCATCTGCAATATCCGAAAAACCCATGGCTCGAAGAAGGCGGCTTGCATAAAAATGCCCATTATTTGTAGCAATTCGATGTTGAATAAGATGATCTACTATTGATCGAGAAGAGTGGCCTTTAACGGCAAAGGAAATAACAGGAAAACGTTGTCCCTTGTCGACCGTAGAGGGCCCTAAAATTCTAACGTTAGGATGAGCAGATAAATAATGTAATAGCTTTTTACATAACACTTTTTCATGCTGAACAAATACATCAAAAAGCTCGGTTAAGAGTGAAAACAAAGGGGGCTCTTGTTTCAGCGGGCTAAAATGATGACGATAAACAGCACGATAATAATCAATAACGCCTAGGGCACTGACAATTTCTGTATATTGGGGGCCAGCTGGACAAAGTCTTTTACGAATTACTGCGTCATTAAATTGATGTCCTTGCACAGATAAATTTTGTAAATGTTCTCTTTTAGCATATAAAAGCCCCAATTGTGGGCCAAATAATTTATAAAGACTGATCAAATAAAAATCCACATCTAATGCTTTAACATCCATCCACGCATGAGGAGCATAGGCCACTCCATCTAACACGACTCGTCCCCCTACCTCGTGAACCCATGCAATGGCTTCTTTTACTAAGTTAACCTGTCCCAACAAATTAGAGCAATGAGTAAAACAAAGAAGTTTCGTTCTTTCACTAATTAATTTTTTTAAATCCTCTAAATGTAAGGCACCTGTTTCAGGATCTACTGACCATTCCTTTAATGTCAAGGCCGGGTTTTCTTCTGCCAAGCGACGCCATACCCCACTATTGGCCTCATGATCTTGATTAGTGACAATAATTTCATCACCACGGATTAATTCACGCCGAAAAGCATTAGCTAGGATATAGGTATTCAAAGAAGTAGAGGCGTTGAAAATCACTTCATCTTTTTCTGCATTTAAAGCTGTAGCAAATAATTCATAACTTAAATCTACCCATTCACCCGCGTGGATGGAGGCAGGATATCGAGAATAAGGTTGAACGCGGTGGTTGAGTAAATAGTCAGCAGCCCGATGCATAACAGCTTTGGCCACATAGGAGCCCCCTGCATTTTCACAAAAAATCCAATCTTGGTTTTCTTTTGTATTGAAGGAAGGGAAATGATTTCGAATAAATGAAATATCTAACATCTTTAACATCACTATAAAGTATTTGAAGAGTCCAGGCGCTTAAATAGAATAGCCAACACGATTACTAACAAGCAAGTCAGTGGTAAAAAACTAAATGCAATACGATAGGCACTATCGCTGTACATAACCGCAGCCCCTAATGTCTTAGGATGTGAATAAGCATCTAATATAAGTCCTACCAATGGCTGCCCAATGACGGGAGCTAAAACAGTACACATATTACTTAATCCCATAGCAGTAGAAGTTAGAGGCATAGGTGTTACACGGGCAATCAGAGGATAGGCTAATAACTGGGCACCTGAAAATACACCAAACAAAAAAAGTAATCCTTCTAAGATTCCCACTGAAGGCAAACGAATAAAAATAACGAACAATAGAATGCCTAGATTAAAAAAAGAAGCTACCATGATTAAATGAGTCATTCGAATTTTCATAGCAAGAGCACCTAATAAGGTAGACCCTACTACCCATCCTGCAAAAATACACGTCACACTAAAGACCGCTTCGGTTTTAGGAATGTGATATATCTGTTGAATAAAAGGAATTCCCCATAATTCGGCTATAACGCTGGACGGCAAATATAAAAGACCTGCCAATAAAGAGGCGATAATAACGCATTTATTTTGAAATACTTTTTTTAAAGCCTCTTTAATATCGATATGAAAATCAGGTTGAAAATCCACTAAATTTTGAGAAATTTTAATTTTTTGAGTAGTGATTACAATCAATAAAAAAATAATAAAACCAAACCCAGCGAGGCTCACAAAGCTCATGTGATAGCCTATCTTCTCATTTAATCGCACTAGAAAATTTTCTCCCCCTATAGCACCGAGGAAACCCAGTGTACCCAATAAACCCGACGCTAATGCTATACGTTCAGGAGGCAACCAGAGCTTAGCTACAACTAAAGCCCCTAAAAAAGCAAATGCACCTCCGAATCCCATGACCAATCGAGCAATAGCCGCTATCCCATACTGATCAGTGCTCGCAAACAATAAGGTTCCCAGAACTGAAATGAAGCAGCTAATTAAAATTAATTTTCGCACCCCAAAACGATCCAATAAAATACCCGCTGGAATTTGCATACAGGCGTAAGCGTAATAAAATAGTGCGCTTAAGATACCGATTTGGGTGGCATTAATATGGAAAATGCGAATCAAATCGGCTGTGACTACGCCGAGTGACATCCGCATTAAAAACTCATAGAGAAAAAAACAGGCTACTAGCGACCAGGCAAACCAGCGCCAGAACGAAGAATAATGATTCGTAGCATCCATACTGAAGAGCAGTATAACATATAAAGCGTCGCAGACCCCCGCTTTAATTGGGAGGTAATATCGCGATGAATATACAGCTGACTATTTTAAGCTGTCACTAAAATAGTCAAATACGATGGCGTCCCCAAGGGGATTCGAACCCCTGTTGCCGGGATGAAAACCCGGTGTCCTAGGCCTCTAGACGATGGGGACACATTGGTTTGTGGAGCTAAGCGGGATCGAACCGCTGACCTCTTGCATGCCATGCAAGCGCTCTCCCAGCTGAGCTATAGCCCCGCAGGAAGATGGAATTCTAGGGGCAAGGGGGATTGGTGTCAAGCTTGCATCGTAGCACTGCGTTTCTTAACTTGGTGAGAAGAAAAACTCAGGGTATTAGTATATTAAGGAGTATGTTTTAGTGCGGAGGGTTAGGGACTTCCTCCGGGCAATGGCTCGTCGGCCTCCGGCCTCCTGCGCTTTAGTTGCCCTACGGAAGTCCCTAACCCTCCGCACTAAAACATACAACTTTTATTATTTATTTTTGATTTTGAATAAAGGTGATAGCGCGGTTTAGGCGGGAGATAACGCGTTCTTTGCCCAGAAGTTTGAGCGTGGTATCGACGGAAGGGGAAATAGAGTTACCCGTGACCGCTACGCGTAGCGGCATCGCCACTTTTCCCATTCCGATATTCAATTCCGCTGCTACGGCTTGAATCACGTGATGCAAAGATTCTTTTTTCCATTCCTTCAATGCATTTAATTTTTCATACAGTAATTGTAACTGCGGTAAATGCTCTTTAATCAGCTGTTGTCGTTCTGCTTTTTTATCATATTCTTTAAAGTCTTCATAAAAATAACGGCTATTTTCAACGATTTCATTCAAGGTTCTGCAACGTTCTGCCTGAACAAGCACTAAGGTTTCTAAATCCGGGCCGTTTTGATACGGAATATTAAATCGTTGAAAAACTTTTTCCAAACGTTTAGCAATGCGTGCGGGATCTAATGTTTTTAAATAATGTTGATTCAGCCACAATAATTTTTCGCGATCAAATGTCGCGGGGGATTTATGAATAGCCTTTAAATCAAAATCGCGAAGAATGTCCTCTCGCGAAAAAATTTCCTGATCGCCATGCGCCCAACCTAATCGTATTAAATAATTAACCAGGGCTTCTGGTAAAATACCGTCTAATTCAAATTCTAATACACTGGCAGCCCCATGACGTTTAGATAATTTTTTTCCATCTGGACCTAAGATCATCGGCACATGCGCATAGAAAGGAGGTGTAACTTTCATGGCGGCGTAAAGATTGAGTTGCTTAGGCGTGTTATTGATATGATCATCCCCCCGAATCACATGCGTGATAGCCATATCAATATCATCAATGACAACAGAAAAATTATACGTGGGCACGCCATCCGAGCGAAGCATCACAAAATCATCGAGTTCTTCGTTCGCAACGGTAATATCCCCATAAATAAGATCGTGAAAATGAACCGTTCCTGCGAGGGCGTTTTTTAAACGAACCACCGAGGGGGTTTCAGTAGCCGGTAGTTGTTTTTCTCGACAATGGCCATCGTATTTGGATTTTTGTTTAAGCGCTTTTTGTTCTTCGCGCATTTTCTCCAAACGCTCGAGCGAACACGTGCAACGATAGGCTTTTCCTTCTTGGATAAGCTGTTCTGCCACCTCGTGATACCGATCTAATCGCTGCATTTGATAATACGGCCCTTCGTCCCAGGGCAAATCTAACCACGCCATGCCTTGTAAAATGGCGTCAATCGCTTCTTGCGTCGAACGGGCTTGGTCCGTATCTTCAATACGCAGAACAAATTTTCCTCCACAATGTTTCGCATATGCCCAAGCAAACAAAGCCGTCCGCGCTCCTCCTACATGCAAAAAGCCTGTGGGAGAAGGGGCAAAGCGGGTTTTTATTGCTATTTCAGGGGGCATAATAATTTCAAATCCGTAGAGGTGCTACACTATTTAGGCGTTATAATCTCAATCTCCTCTATTTTTTGCAAGCTCCTCCTCACGAGAACTATTTTAGAGCTTTCGAAGAGAGACCGTTTGGACACTATGATCCGCGGATTTATAAAGCATTAAATCGGCTCGGTTTTTATAAGGGAAAATGTTTTGGAGAAGGTTCACTTCGTTAGTTTCATGCCAAACGCGTTCGGCAAATTTATAGGCTTCTTCGGGGGTGAGGGGAGTGAATTGGTGGAAAAAAGATTGTTTATCTTTAACGGCACGTTCACAGAATAATTGAAAACGTTTTAAAAACCATTCTTTAATTTGGGCCGTTTCGGCATCCACATAGATAGTAAAATCGATATAATCCGACACTAATACGTTCGGCTGCAAAATATTGAGGCCTTCCATAATCACAATATCGGGCTGATGAATTTCTTCCCGTTGGTTAGGAATGATATCGTAATCGCGGTGCGAATACATCGGCACACTTAAAGGAGTTTCACCACTTTTTAATCGCTGTAAAAACGTTACGAGTGCCTCCGTATCATAGCTTTCTGGAAAGCCTTTTCGTGCCATGAGTTGTTTTTTTTCAAGCACCGTGTTGGGAAATAAAAAACCGTCGGTGGTTACAATGGCAACATGGGGATGATTGGGCCAACGCGACAATAAGGCCTGTAATACACGGGAGGTTAGACTTTTTCCCACCGCCACACTGCCGGAAACTCCGAGAATAAACGGCACTTTTGCTTGACGGTGCCCTAAAAATGTTTGCGTAGCTTGATGAAGTGATTGCGTGGCGGTCACATAAAAATTTAACAGCCGTGATAAGGGCAAATAAATTTCCACCACTTCATTCATGGAAATAGTTTCCAATTGCCCGTGAAGTTTTTCTAAATTTTCTTCCGTCAGGGTAAGGGGTGCATCCTGCCGATATTCGCACCATTCGGCACGACTAAAATGCAAATAGGGTGAAAAATCAACGGGATTCTGAGGCATGCGGAGGAGCATAACAGCTTAATAGGGTAAGTCAAATGGCCCACCGTAGGCGCGCGATACAGGAGCCACTGTTGCTTTCATCCTTTTGATTCGGGATGAGGAGACTCCCCTGAGCTTTCGTCTTCCTCTTCCTCTCCGTCTTCCCCTTCTGGCAAAGGAGGGAGGCGATTGGGTTGCATAAGACGTCCTTTTCCTCGAAGGGTGGAATGTTTTTCATCCCCCTGTGCTTGTGGATCCAAGGGAGCAAGAGCAGAAGGAGTACCACTGAGGCTTGCAGGAGAAGTCATTACGGCTGACGGGAGAGCAGCCCCTCCTCCGGCGGCGGCAGCTGCCGGAACCCCCTGGGGCGCAGGCGCACCCACTAATTCCACTCCCTCCGGTAGCCTACTTAAATATTGGCCAACAGCCTCTTGGACTCTTCGCTGGAACTCAACTGACTGCCGGTCTGTACAATATTTTCTCCCCTCCCTCAGAACCGTCTTATCGCTATAGATTGCTTCACGGTATACCACCTCATGAACAATACCCGAACGCTTAGAAAAAGGATTCTTGGCTAAAACGACAGCCCATAACACTACACTGACAATGACAAAGGGAATTAAAGAAACGGTAAACAGGTGCAGCCACCATTGTCCCACTCCCAAGGGGGCGGAAATCACCGCTCCATAAATCAAAATGCCCACTCCCATCAGGGAAGCAACCAGAAGCCCACAACCTATCAATAAGGCTAAAATCCTTGCAGCCCCTCTAATCCCTCGCCATACCTGTTTCGCATAATATCCTAAGGATTTATGCTCGATATGCTGCCGAAGCGTTAAATATCGGGCATCCGCAATGCATTTAACCCGGCCATTGGCAAGATACTCTATGGCATAACGTGCTCCCTGCCGCCTGGCACGCTCTTCTGCAGCTAGGAAGTAAGCTAGTACATATTTAAGATTTTTATAAGAAATCCGCATACCGTTTTTGTGTCTCTTTTGTGATTCTAATGGCTGATTATAACCCCAAATAATTAACTCAATCTTAAAAGCACAGCTAGCCATTCAAAGAAGGGGGGGATTTTTACCGAATCAAAAACCGATGAAACGTAGAGATAAGTCAACCGCTTGAACGTTTTTGGTGAGAGCGCCCACAGAGATATAGTCTACACCCGTTTCAGCCACCGTCCGAATGGTGGAAAGGCTCACATTGCCAGACACTTCGAGCTTAGCACGACCCTCCGTTAGTTGGACGGCTTTATAAATACGGGGGAGATCAAAATTATCCAGCATAATTCGCTCCACCCGTGCGCTTAATGCTTCTTGAAGTTGCTCAAGCGTTTCTACTTCCACTTCTAACCAAGGAGCAGGCCCCTCTGCTTTTTTGGACAGAGCGCAGGCCTGTTTAACAGCAGCAGTAATCGAACCTGCTGCGGCAATATGATTTTCTTTAATTAAAAACGCATCGTATAAACCCATGCGATGATTATGCCCTCCACCGATTCGCACCGCATATTTTTCAGCGTCACGTAAACCTGGGATGGTTTTGCGGGTGTCTAATAATTGTGTGGAAGTGCCTTTAAGTCGATCGACATACGCGCGGGTTGTAGTTGCAATCCCCGAGAGGGTTTGCAACCAATTTAAAGCCGTGCGTTCGCCGGTTAACAACGCACGAGCAGGACCTTTCAATGTAACAATGACCTGATCCGCCGCCAGCGTATCACCATCCCGTCGGTGCCATTGAAGCGTGACGCGAGAATCAACCTGACGATATACCTCTTGTGCCCACTCCATACCACACAAAATAGCTTTTTCTCGGCTAATAATAGTGGCTTCTGCCAGTTGATCCGATGCAATCAGTTGAGCCGTAATATCTCCCGCACCCACATCTTCTTCTAAGCTATTTTTAACGGTTCGCGGAATAAGGGAATAATTAGGTTTCATGGGCTTGTCGTTGCCGTCGAGAATGTCGTCTGTGTTGCCATCGCCAAATCGCACCTATCGGGCCTGATAAAATGTACATGCTAAATCCTATTAATAACATCAGCGGAGGATCAAACGAAATTAATACAATCAGTACCACCGCTAATAAAATCGCTAAAAAGGGTACCCTTCCACTGATATCAATATCTTTAAAACTGCGATACCGAATGGTGCTGACTTTTAATAAGGCTAAAACAATCGTCAAGAGAGTCACCCCAAATAAAATGGAATAACCCGCAATCTTATATTTTTCACACGTCCACACTAAACCCGCTACAAAAGCCGCGGCATTGGGCGTGGCCAATCCTTGAAAATATCGTTTATCTATTTTTCCTAAGTAAACATTAAAGCGCGCCACTCGAAGGCCTGTACACGTGGCATATAAAAAAGCGGTTAACCAACCGGGTTTTCCGAGGAAATGGAGTGACCAGGTATAGAGCAGTAATGCAGGGGCTATACCAAACGACACCATATCGGAAATGGAATCAAACTCCGCTCCAAAGGCCGTAGACGCATTCATCAACCGCGCTACCCGACCATCCAATCCATCAAAAATCATCGCTGCATAAATAGCCATACAACTACTCACATAATGGCCTTTAAATGCTGCAATAATGGCGTAAAAACCAGAGAACAAAGCGATAATGGTGAGGAGACTAGGAAGTAGGTAAATTCCTTTTGGTCGAGTGCGAGCAACTATCATATTTTTTCCTCGTGTTTGTGACAGTATAAACGGCTGGGGGGATGAATAAAAGAAAGTTTGTCAGGGTGACTTAAGTGGGAGGGAAGAATAGGCGTCAACATTTAAGGGTTCGCGAGTTCTCAACCCCCCCTAAAAGCCTAAACAGAGCTCCTCTTTCACCCCCCCTGGATATTTGCTATGATTCGCACCCTCAAAATAAGCTATCCTTATACTATGACTGATAAGAAAGAAGAAAAAAGTGGTAAAAAAATTGTGATTGAGGGGGTCACTGAATCGGGTGAAGTATTCCGCCCTACCAATTGGGCCGAACGCGTCAGCGGAAAACTCTCTACTTTCAAAAAACACCACATCCAATACTCCCCCCTGCTACGCCCCAGCCGCCGCAACGGCAACTGTTGCGTAATCCTGGACCCCAAACTGAAAGAATCCAACCCTGCCCTCTATGACTCTATTATGAAATTTGCAACGTCGAATCATCTTAAAATTTGCGACGAAGAAGGTCATAATAGCCCTCATGAGCCATAACGCTGCTATCGCTGCTACCCTTGCCCCTATCTCGTACGAAGAATCTATTTTCGTCACGGGGGAAAGTTATTTTAAAGCGCTGATGGAAGAGATTGCCTGTGCCAGAAAAACGATTCATTTAGAAACGTATATTTTCAATCATGATGATTTGGGCAAACAGATGGTCAATGTATTATCGGAAGCGGCCAAACGCGGGGTGAAAGTGCGAGTATTGGTGGATGGGTGTGGCACACCACAATGGGGTGCACGATTAGCACGGCAATTGGAAAAATCGGGTGTAGAAACTCGAGTGTTTCATCCCTTTCCTTGGCAGTTGTGGAATTGGTCTCGCTCGACGATCAAATCGTCTCTGTTATTGCGATGGATTTATCTTTTTTTAAATGCCAATGTTCGCAATCACCGAAAAATTTGCCTGATTGATGATCACATTTTATATGCCGGCAGCATGAACATTAGCAAAACGCATTTAAGTGTGGCATCGGGTGGCCAAAACTGGCGAGATACGGGCGTGCGATTAGTCGGTGATAATTTTGAGCAACTTAAAAAAGCACTGGAATCGGCGTGGTTTCGAAAGCCGTTGAAAGAACGGCTAAAAGAAGCGTTTAAACAGGTGCGGCGAAATCCGCATATTCGGTTGAATTATACTCGTCACCGTCGCCGGTTGTTGCACAAAAATTTAATTCGCATGATGGCGAAATGTCGACGGCGCATTTGGATTACGAATGCGTATTTTATTCCGGATAACGTGTTATTAAATACATTGCGAGATGCGGCGGATTCAGGGGTAGATGTTCGCATCTTATTGCCGAATAAATCGGATGTGCGCATGATGCCTTGGGCCTCTAGTGCTTTTTATCATCATTTATTGCAGGCGGGTGTTCGAATTTTTGAATATCTGCCGAGTGTGTTACATGCAAAATCCTTGATTTTGGATGAGAAATCGTTTGTGGGCTCCAGTAATTTAAATCATCGAAGTTTATTGCATGATTTGGAGATTGATATTTTATTGACCTCGGAAGTGTCGAAAAAAATTCTGGAAGAGCAATTTTTAGCCGATTTAAAAAATTCTCGGGAAGTATACTTGGATAAATGGCGATTGCGACATCGGCGTCGGCGTTTTTTAGGCCGGTTGGCGCTGTATTTGAAATACTGGATTTAAAATAAATGTAGGGGCAGACCGTGGTCTGCCCTTAATCTTGTGCAGGTTCTTGGGCAGACCACGGTCTGCCCCTACGGAAGAAGGGAAACTCCTCCAC
>DATDVD010000030.1:0-2893 GCA_035290065.1 Coxiellaceae bacterium
GTTTTATTTGATAGACAAATGGAAAGAACTGCGGAAGGGTCAACGGAAAGAGCTGTCGTCCTGCGTGAAGCCGCTCAAGGGGAATGGACATTTCTTACTCGCTTGAGAGCCGACCAATTTTTTCAATTGGCGATGAGTTTACCTCCTTCTGAAACACGTTATCAACCTCCAGTAAGAAGGGGTCAATCCGTAGGGCTAAGAGCCTTAGACTATTTGACATCACCATGGCTAAGCGCCTTAAACCATTGGAAATCACAAGCCTCCTCTAATCCTGAAATACGTGAATTATTACGAGGCTATATTTTAAAATTACTGACAGCAAGGTCAACAGCAGACACCAATCTGCATGCCTTGGCATTATTAACCGATGAAATAACCCCTGAATGGGTTAATTCTCGTCCTGAGTGGAATGATCCTTCTCAGCGATTGGCACTTTATCGTCGCTTAACCGACGTGCGGGTCACTGATCAAGAAATGAGCGTACTCTATTCAGCAGGAGATGCTACCGCGACGGCCATTGATGCTCGTTGGGCGGCTATATTTTCAATGTTAAAATTAACACCGGCACAATGGGATGCCTATCTACCGACACACTGGCTTGATGAAGACAGACCTCTTTTCGTAAGAGACGAGGGAAGCCCCGATCCCGATAGATTCGTCCCTCCCCACCCTTCTCAAGAGACATTAACGCATTCCCCCAGTGAATTGAGCTTCGTTTTCACCGATATGGGTGTGCCTTTGCGCTTTGAATATTTAGATGAGATTTTTAAGCATTATAAAAACTCACCACGAATTATGGAGAGATTTGTAAAAGAACACCGAGACTTTTTTGCTGCTTTACCGGAAGAACAACGGTTAGAATTTCTAGGCGCTCTTTACCAATTTATACGACTAGATGCAGCAAAAAATTTAAACGCAGAGCGAATTTGGAGGCCGTTTGTTGATTCCTTGGTGCCCCCTGTGGTGGGTGATATGAGGTGGCAAGAAGACCCGGTTACAATAGCAGTGCCAGTTAGCCGAGAAGCCCCTGACGGTGTTGCCTACGTCAATGGATTTTGTAGATGGTCGCTGGAAGCAGTTTCACGCGCGCATCCCAAGTTATGGGCCTCTTCCCCGCGAGAGGATGGAACAGAAAGTTATGCGATACAAGGGCGGGGATATGAACGTAAGGACTGTTGTGGTACAGATTTGGCGTGCCATCGGTTAGGAAACCATTTTGATGTTTGGACCACAGAAGAGGTAGTCAAAGTTACTAGGCTTGCTCTTACTCCTCGCTTTGCTGAATTTATGGCTTTATGGGCACATGCTCCGTTGGTGGCTCATAATTTAACTATTTTTTCCCTAGGTGATGAAAGATGGCGTACTTATGAGGGAAGACGTTTCCGTTTTTACTGTATAGTAGGTGGGGAATCGATCGAACAATTAAATCGATTAGCAAGAGCCTTGTATGAAACAGGACGTTTTCATGAAGCGAGAGCTTGTCTTGATCGAGCAACCTTTGTTTCAAACACTCTTCGAGAATGGGAGTCAGTCGGAGATTACACCATATCGGGCCTCCCTTCCGTTATCACGCTAGAACATTTACCCCCTATTGAACGGCCTTTTTCGGATGTACAAGACTATTTCAATAGACAGTGGCTGAATCTAATAGGAACACCGGCTACAGGGGGTGCAGAAGCCACCGGCTTATATGCAGAAATGGATGAAAATACGCCCGCTTGGAAAAGCGTGATATTAGGAGAAGGGACGGTCAGTGCAACCGTGAGAGGCATTTTCCAAGGGGTAACCGCTTTTGGGTTTGAAAATGTTTTAAGACGATTAGACCATTTAGAACGATTAATTGAATTGGCTCAAACAGGCCGAATAACAGACTTTTATAAAGCTAAAGCCACTTCCTTTACTTCCTTAAAAGTAGGAGGTGTGCATTACAGCGACGTGGTCATGGCTTTGCCGTACCATCTTTTTGAATTGCCGCTCCAAAGGGAAGCCAAATTGCAGTGGGTGAGAGAACAACGTGATCGCGTATGGGCTCTCTATGCCGCCTTAGGCGGAAAAAATCGAGCCCGACTAGAACGCCAATTGAGAGCTGAGGAAGCGTTACCCGCTGCTGCTGCGGCAAGCGCTGGCGCAAAACCTGCTATGGGAGGGGGAGGCGGTGGAGCAGCGGCTGCAGCAGGTGCTGGAGCCCCTAGAGCTTCGCCTGCAGCGGCTCCCGCCGCCGCTGCTTCCGCTCCTGCCGTTGCCGTTGCCGCTGCTCCCGCTGCCGCTGCTCCGCTCGATGCGGCAGCTTCTGCTGGAAGTGGAAGTGCTGCCGCAGCGGCGGGTGCTTTTAGTATGAGACAGACTTAAACCAAGAGAGTAATGTACATGAACCTATTTCGTATTACACATCCCGCTCTAAAAAAATATTTCTCCCATTTTCGTCAGGCATTTGCGCTTGGGAATTTTAGTGATTGGGGATTACGGATGGCCGATTGGCATGCCGCGCCTGCACCCGCGGATTTAACTACTGAAGAAAAAGCCCTGTTAGATTTGATGGAAGCATTGCGTACATGGCAAACCGCTGATGTTAGCAATCCCATGCCGACCGCTACCAGGCAAAAACTGGAATCGTGTGAGTTATTATTAAACTTTAATCCGACCGACATTGTGATTGATTTAGATGAAGGCACCCCAGAAACATTGTATTCGGAAGCACCTCTTTTTTCTTCAGCAAAACATTTGGCTTATTTTTTGAGCGCATTTCCACAAGCCTGTGTAACAGGAACGGGTGCTAGAGCCACTCCCACCTTTCTTTTTGAAGCGTATTTAACCCATACGAAATGGTCGTTTGCAGTATTGGCAGATTCCAGAAAGATCGCCGTTTTGCCTCCTCATGCCGCTATGGTTATGG